>DATBCA010000147.1:0-4745 GCA_036270715.1 Solirubrobacteraceae bacterium | reverse complement strand
CCCGAGGTAATAGGCCGTCGCGAGGCCATGCGCGCCCGCGCCCACGATGACGACGTCATACGAGTCGCGCAGCTCTCCGCGCGGCCGCCACATCCGCCGCGGGCGAAAGATCTCACGCACCGGCGCGCTCGCGATGCTCGGCGAGCGCGTCCGCGCCCACGGGCCCGCCGCCGAGGCGTTCGGCGGCGTCGGCGACGACCGTCCACAGATACTCGCCAAGCGCCCAGCCGACGAGCACGAGCAGCTCGTCCTCGCGCTCGCGCAGCAGGTATCCGGGCGTGCGCGCGATCGACCCCGGACGGAAGCCGCCCACGGGCGTGATCTCGGGGCGCACGTCGATCGCGCAGAAGCGCGCGAGCAGCTCCGCTGCGAGCGGACCCGCGAGCGTGAGCGCCGCGAGGCCGCACGTGACGTCGACGACGGTCGCGTACACCTCGAGAGGGCCGCCCGCGGCGGCGAGCGCGGCCGCGCGGACCGTCGCCGCGCGTCCGGGCTCGGCGAGCGCGAGCACGCGCGAGGGAGTGACGGGGCACCACCACGTCCCGTCCGAGGAGCGCGCCGCGGCGCGCGGCTCGAGCCTCACCCCTCCGCTCGCCTGCGCGACGACGCCCCGCAGTTCCGGTGCGCCGGCGTGAAGCTCGAGCTTGCACAGCGACGAGCGGTCGACGAACGCGACGCCTTCGCCCAGGCGCGCGCGCTCGACCCCGGGATCCGGGTACCCGGACGCGATCTGCCACCCATCGCGCTCTCGCGCGCGCGCGCCGGCGGCGCTCGCGAGCCGGTGCATCGGCGAGCGTGCGGGCGCGCCGCCGACCGCGTCAGGTGTGAGGAACGCGAGCGCGCTCACGAGCGCAACAGCTCCCCCGCGGGGTCGTGGAACGGCTCGGTCACGACGGACGCGCTCACCCGCGTGCCGTTGTCGGCGATGGTGACGCTCGCGCCGTCGCCGGCGAGCGCAGCGGGCACCCACGCCATCCCGATGACGCAGCCGAGCTGGCGCGAGCGGCGCGCGCTCGTGACCTGGCCGGCGACGGCGCCGCTGCCGTCGAGCACGACGGCTCCCTCGGTCGGCACGAAGCCGTCAGGCAGCGTGAAGCCGACCAGCGCGCTCGGCGCGGGGTGCTCGGCCGTATGCGCGAGCGCCCACTTGCCGATGAAGTCCTCGTCCTTGTCCAGCTTCACCGCCCAGCCGAGCGCCGCGCCGAGTGGCGTGGACTCGGAATCCGTGTCCTGGCCGACGAGGATGTGCTGCTTCTGCAGGCGCAGGATCCGCTGCGGCTCGAGGCCGAACGGCCGGATCTCCTCGGGCTCGCCCGCGGCGAGGATCGCGTCCCAGACGTGCTCGCCATAGGCCGCGGGGAAGTGGATCTCGTAGCCGAGCTCGCCGACGAAGCCGATGCGCAAGAGCAGGGCCCCCACACCGGCCACGCGGCCCTGGCGCGCGTCCAGGTACGTGAACGCCTCGGGCGCGCAGTCGAGGTCCGTCAGTCGCGAGAGGATCGCGCGACTGCGAGGGCCCGCGAGGTTCACCGCCGCGAGCGCCTGCGTGACGTCGCTGAGGTGAACGCCGAGCCCCCAGTCGGCGAGCCACCAAGAGAACCACTGCTCGACCGCGCCCGCGCCGCTGGAGGTGGTGGTCACGTAAAAGGTCGCCTCGTCGAGCCTGCCGATCGTGCCATCGTCGATGATGCGGCCCGCGTCGGAGGTCAGGACGCCGTAGCGCACGCGGCCCGGCTTGAGCGTCGAGATCCTGTTCGTGTACAGGCGATCGAGGAACTCGCCCGCGTCAGGCCCGCGGACGAGCAGCTTGCCGAGCGTCGAGACGTCGATCAGCCCGGCGCTCGCGTGAACGGCGAGCGCCTCGCCCTCGGGGTCGCCGTAGTCGTACGCGCGCCGCCAGTCGCCGGCCCACTGCACGCGCGCGCCGAGCTCGCGGTGGCGCCCGTGGATCGACGAGCGCTTGGCGGGCTCGATCGGCCGCCCCGCGAGCACCCCCAGCGGCACCGCCGCCCACGGCGGGCGCGCGGTCGGAGTGCCGACCGCGTCCAGCTCCTGCCCCGTCTCGCGCGCGATCAGTCCCACCGACGAGCGCTGGCACATGCGGCCCTGGCACGGCCCCATCGTGACCGTCGTGAAGCGCTTGCACAGCTCGATCGAGTCGTAGCCCTCGCGCACGCCGCGGCCGATGTCCTTCGCGGTGACGTCCTCGCAGTAGCAGACGAACGCGCGCGCGCCGTTGGGCGCGGGCAGCTCGTCGTGAGCCGGCGCGGGCAGCTCGTCGTGAGCGCGCGCTGCCGGAGCTGCGCCTGCGGGAGCGGGCTCGTGCGCGCTCGCGAGCTGCTCGCGCAGGAGCGACATCCGCTCACGCGAGACGTCTGCGAGGGAAGCGTCGAGCGCGGCCGCAGCCTCGAGCCCCGCGAGCTCGCCGGACGCCGCGACTCGCTCGGGAGCGCCGTCGCCGGCGAGCTCGCCGGCGGCGAAAACGCCGCGCGGCAGCTCGGCGAGGACGAACTGGCCGCTCGCGCCGTCGTAGGCCGCTCGCGCTCCGGCCTGCGCAACGAGCGCGCTGGCGGGCGCGTCGCCACCGGACACGACGATCAGGTCGCACTCGAGCGTGCGGCCGGAGGCCTCCGCCGCGCGCGCGCCCGCCGAGGCGAGCGGCGCGAGCGTCGCGCGCGTGACGGCGCGGCGGCCGTGCGCGGCGGTGACGGTCCATCCCTGGAGCGTCTCGATCCCGCGCGCCTCGAGCTCCGCGACCGCCGCCGAGGGGGCGCCGCGCGCGTCCGCGACCGCGGCGATCTCCACTCCGGCCTCCTGCAGCGCGAGCGCGGCCGCCAGCCCGCGGTCGCACGTCGTGGCGATCACCGCGCGCTCGCCAGGACGCAGCGCGTATAGCGCGGCCAGCCGGCGCGCGCCACCGGAGAGCATCACGCCCGGGAGGTCGTTGCGCTCGAACACGAGCGGTTGCTCGATCGCGCCGGTCGCGTAGACGTGAAGGCGTGCGCGCACCTGGTGCAGGGTGTCACCCTGCCACACGGGAACGAGCCCGTCGAAATGCGCGAGCGCGGGCGCTGAGCGCAGCACCTCGACTCCCGCCGCGCGAGCGCGCTCGGCGAGAGCGCGCGCGAGCTCGTGCCCTCCCTCCCACAGGAGGCGGCCGCCCGGCTCGCGGCCCTCGTCTGCCAGCACCACGTCGGCGCCGAGCTCGGCGGCGGCGATCGCGGCGGCGAGGCCCGCGTGTCCGCCGCCGACGACGAGCACGTCGGCGTGGCGGCGTCGGTATTCGGTACGCCACGCGCGCTCGGAACGCGAGCGCTCGAGGCGCCCGAGTCCCGCGGCGTGGCGCAGGACCCACTCGTACAGCGGCCACAGGCGCCGCGGGCGCATGAACGTCCTGTAGTAGAAGCCCGGAGGCGTGAACGGTCCGCCGACGGCGTCGGTGAGCGACATCACGTCGAGCTCGAGTGACGGCGTGGCGTTGAGGTGCTTCACGCTGATGCCGTCGCGCGCGGGCTCGGTGCACGCGCGCGCCCCGGGAGCGCCGTCGACGGCGACGAGGCAGTTGGGACAGCTGCCCGAACAGCAAAGTAGGCCGCGACGCCGGTGGTACTTGAAGCTCCGCGAGAACGTGCGCCGTCCGGCCGCGAACAGCGCCGAGCCGATCGTGTCGCCCTCGAAGGCGCGCACGACTCGCCCGTCGAACGTGAAGCTGATCTCGCGCTCGCGCTCGATCCGCTCCGCGGGTTGCGGCGGAAGGCGCGCCATTCCGTTAGAGCTCCCCGGGAAGGCCCACGCGCCGGATCTCGTTCGTGCGCGTGTCGCGTTCGGCCTGGAACCAGCTGCGACAGCCGGAGCGGTGGTACCACCACTCGCGCTGAACGCCGGCGACGTTGCGGCGGAAGTAGTTGTACTCGGACAGCTCGCGCAACGACGGCGTAGCGCGCGGACGCGGCGTGATCTCCCCGCCGAAGGCGAAGTCGGCGACCTCCCGCACGCCGCAAAAAGGGCACTCGAGCACGAAGGACACCACGCGAATACTAGACACGGGATGCGCGGAGCGCAATACTATTGCCCATGGCGCAACAGGACGCCAGCGCGCAGCGCGGATTCCGGCCGGTGACGTCCGTCGCGCGCGCGCTCGCGCTGCTCGAGGAGCTCTCACGCAGCGACAACGGCCTCAGCGTCAACGAGCTCGCGCGCCGGATCGGCGTGCACGCGAGCACCGCGTCGAGACTGCTCGGAACGCTCGAGCCGGCGGGGATCGTCCAGCGTGAGGGCCAGGGGCCGTACCGCCTGGGCGTCGGCCTGCTGACGCTTGGTGAGCGCGTGCTCTCGCGCCTGGACCTCGGGGCGCTCGCGCGGCCCGTGCTCGTAGAGCTGATGGCGCGCACGGGCGAGACGGCCACGCTGTCGCTCCCGGGCGAGCTCGAGGCGATCACGGTCGACTCGGTGCCCTCGCGCTCGAGCGTCGTGAGCATGGCGCGACTCGGGCGGCCGAGCGTCTCGCACGCAACCGCCGTCGGCAAGGTGATGCTCGCCTTCGGCGGCGGCTCGCTGCCCCGCGAGCGCGACCTCACGCCGCTGACGGACCACACGATCACCGACCGGACGACCCTGGAGCACGAGATCGAGACGGTGCGCGAGCGCGGCTACGGGACGGTCTTCGGCGAGCGCGAGGCCGACGTGAACGCGATCGCGGCGCCGGTGTGGGGCCGCTCGGGCGCGCTCGCGGCAATCCTCGGCGT
>DATBCA010000146.1:0-2857 GCA_036270715.1 Solirubrobacteraceae bacterium | reverse complement strand
CGCACGGTCCTGCCCCGGCGGACCCGCGCTGAAGTGGTCGCGATAGCGCTCGTTCGCCGCCTCATGGGCGTCGGAGAGCTGCCAGCCACGGGCGTCGTAACGGTAGAACGTCCGCTTCGCCTCCTCCGGCCCGAACGCCGCGACGACCGTCTCGAGCTCTTCCGCTGAGAACACCCGCATCCAGCCGAAGTCGTCCGGGTGCCCGTAAGGCACCGACAAAAGCAGCGTTCCGCCGGGCTTGAGCACCCGCCGGAGCTCCTGCAGCGCGCTGCGCAGCTCGACGCCGGGATCCTCTGCGCGCCCACCATTGACGCCGTATTGGGAGTTGTCCATGCCGACGTGCTCGAGCGTCGAGAGCGAGACCACGCAGTCGTACACCTCGTCACGCAGCGGCAGGGAGCGCAGGTCGGCGAACAGGTAGGAGATATCCAGGAACGGGTATGCCTCCTGCTCGGGAGCGAGCGTCACGACGTGCAGCTCGTTCACGCGCGGGCGCACGCGCACGAGGGTGTTCGCGTGGTTGAGCGTCGAACCCGCGTCGAGCACGCAGCCCCCGAGATCGCGCGTGAACAGCCACGGGTATTCGACAACGCGCTCGTCGAAGCCCACGCCGTACTGCGGCGGCAGCCGCTCGCCGTCGCGGAACGGGTCGAGCATGCGCGCGTCGTCGAGCACGCGCGAGACGAACTTGCCGTGCGCCTCCGTGTACTCGTTCGTCCACGGCTCGCTCGGCGCCTCGGGCAGTGGGCCGGCGGCGTGGATCTCCTGCGCCGGCATCTCGCCGCCCGCGACGCCGAAGGAGTCGAAGAACGAGACCGCCCGGCCGGTGTCAGCGCGCAGCGCGTCCACGTGCCCTGCAAGGTCGTCGATGCGCGCGTCGGAGCCCTCCGCGCGGCTGGAGAGCGCATCCGCGCGCGAGCTCATCACGTCGATGCGCCTGTGAGCACCCGTGAGGCCCTCGCCGAGCGCCGCCACCGCGCGCACGAGCTCGTCGTCGACCATCCGCTGGTGCGCGGTGAACGGCTTCATCAGACGCAGCACCAGCCGGCGCATGAAGCGCTGAGGTGCGCCGAAGCGGCTGCGCGCCGGCGCTGTCGGCCCGCTGCGGATGCGCTCGCTCGCGCGCGCGAGGTCGCCGCTGAGCAGCTCGCGCCCCGCCGCCGCCTCGCGCTCCTCGGCGTGAATCACGCGAGCTACGCGCGCGGCCGCCGCGCGGCCCACCGCCTCGCGCGAGTGCGACGCACGGATGTCAGCCTGCCCGCGCGCCGCGCGCTCGTTCGCCGCCGCCGGGTCGGCGAACACCTCGCGCATCAGCGTCGCCGCGTGCTCGACGTCGGGTTCCGCCCACACGCCGTCCGCCGGGTATGGCTCCGCGCCCGCGCCGATCGGCACGAGCTGGTAATCGACGAGCCAGCTGTTGGTCGGCGTCATGTAGTCGAGGTTGCCCGAGTAACCCGTCGCCAGCACCGGGCGCCCGAGCCACATCGCCTCCGCGAGCGCGAACCCGAAGCCCTCGGAGCGATGCAGCGAGACGAAGCAGTCGCACGCCGCGACCATCGCGTCCATGTGCGCACGCTGCACCGTCGCGTCGAGCACCCGCACGTCCGCGCGACCCTCCGCTGCGGCGAGCACGCGCGCGTGATTGCCCTCGTCGCGCTCGTGGTTGATGCACTTGAGCACCAGCGCAGCGCCGTCTTCGACCTCGAACGCGCGCGTGTACGCGTCGATCACCGCGAGCGGGTTCTTGCGCTCGAAGACGCTGTTGTAGTCGTACACGAACAGGAACAGGAAGCTCTCGGGCAGGCCGAGCTCGGCGCGCGTTAGGCTCGGCGGGTCGGGCACCTCCGCCGGCGGCGGGATGCGCACGACGGGCACCGGCGAGACCTCAGACAGCGCTTCTGCGACATGGCGTGAGCCCGCCCACACCTCGTCGAGGTAGGAGAACGACCCGAGCCAGCGCTCGGGGAAGCGGCTGACCTCCCACCACCAGTAGCCGATCGAGTGGCGGTCGGCGAAGAACTCCGCGCCGAGCTCCTGCGCGACGACCGGCACCATGTCCGCGTTCGCGCAGATCAGGTTGACCGGGAAGCGCGGCTCCGCTTGCTTGGGCGCAAGGTGCTCGTCCTGCGGGCTCGCGCCCGCGGTCAGCAGGGTCGGCGCGATCTCCACCCCCTGCGACTCGAGCGCCGCCACGATCTGGCGCGCTGCCTCGCCGACGCCGAGCACAGCCTCGAAGTAGCCCGCGACGTTCACTCCGAGCGCTGCACGCACGGAGACGTCCTCGTAGCCCGGCAGCAGCGCGTCGGGGATGGGGATCTCCGCGCGCCCGTGCGCCTGCGCCCACGACACAAGCTCGCGCCCGCCCGCGCCGTCGAGGCTTCCGAAGGCTTCGCGCAGTCCCGGCTGGATCTCGTGCAGGAGCTCCAGGTAGCGGTTTACGCCAGCCTCGCCGCCGTGCTTTGCGGGCGAGCGCAGCCACTTCTCGAAGCGCCGCGCCCCGCGCTCGGTGAACACGCTCTCGCGCACCGCGCGCTCTTCCTCTGCACGGCGGTACGCCGCACGCACCGTCCGCCCGAGCGGGAGCCCGCTCGCGGTCGCAGCGTACGTGTACGGCCACGCGCGCGACCCGCGGTGCCCCTCGGCGAGGACCAGCTCGGCGTACGCATCGCACAGCTCCGACAGCAGCGGCTAGCGCGCCAGATCGATGCGGTCTTGGTGCTTTGAGAGCCGCTCGGGATTCAGAGGGTCGAAGCCGCTGAAGTGAACGAAGCACAGCTCCGCGCCGTCGGCGGTCAGCCGGCCGCCGGCTGCCCGCGCGAGGCTGCGCGCGTGCAGGTTCCAGTACGCGACGTCATAG
>DATBCA010000145.1:0-3845 GCA_036270715.1 Solirubrobacteraceae bacterium | reverse complement strand
TCCAGCCCGTTCAGCTGCGGAAGCACCACGCCCGGCTCGACCGCGATCCGCTCGAGCGCGCTTGCCAGCGCCATCGCTTTCGTCGCCACGATCAGCGCCTCCACCGGCTCGCTCAGCCGGCTCACCGCGCGCGGGTGCGCGACGAAGTCGCCGAAGATCACGCTCTGCACCCGCAGGCCGCGCTCGTCGATCGCGGCCGCCGTCGGCTCGCGCGCGACCACCACGACGTCCTCGCCCGCGCGCGCGAGCGCGCCCGCGAGGAGGCCGCCGACGCCGCCTGGGCCCAGCACCGCGATCCTCATGCGCCGGCGCGCCTCATGGCAGCGGATCGACGAGCACGCCCGGGTTCATGATGCCCGCAGGGTCGACCGCGGCCTTGGCCGCGCGCAGCGCGCCCGCGAACACGTCCGGTCGCTGCTCGTCATACCACTGACGATGGTCGCGCCCGACCGCGTGGTGATGCGTGATCGTGCCGCCGTTCGCGATCACCGCGTCGGATACCGCGGCCTTCACCGCGCCCCACTGCTCGAGCTCGCCGCCCCTCCGCGCGGGTGCGAGCACCGTGAAGTACACCGCCGGCCCGTCGGGGTAGACGTGCGTGAAGCGCGTCGTCACGAACCCCGGCGCACCGGGATCGGTCGCGTGCGCGCGCAGCGCATCCTCCGTCGCCGCACGAACCTCGTCGTGGAACGAGCCGAAGCGATCCCACGTGATCGCCGTCTCGAACGTCTCGCTCAGCACGCCCATCGCGACGAACGTGTCGCGCAGGTACGGCGCCCCGAGGAACGCGTCTCGCCAGGAGCCGACCGCGTCGCCGCCTGCTCGCGCCTCGCGCTCGGCGGTGCTGCCCCCGTGCTCGGAGCAGATCGCAAGCGCGCGCTCCATCTCGGCGTCGACCGAGTGGTCGGTCGACTCGAACCCGAGCACCAGCAGCGAGCGCGTGCCGTCGCCCGCCATCGTCATGTGCGCCTCGCGCGCGTCGATCAGGCGGCAGTTCGCTGGATCGAGCCCCGACTGGCTGATCGCGCGCACGCACTCCGCGCCGTCGGCGAAGCTCGCGAAGCGCACGCCGTGCGCACGCCGGTGAGACGGAGGCGGCTGCACGCGTACCCACGCCTCGGTGATCACCCCGAGCGTCCCCTCCGATCCGGCGAGCAGGCGGTCGGGGCTCACGCCCGCGCCCGAGCCAGGTAGCCGCCGCGATGCCCAAACGCCCGCCGGCGTGATCGCGCGCACCGACTCCACGAAGTCCTCTATGTGCGTCCGCACGGTCGCGAAATGCCCCGCCGCGCGCGTGGCGATCCAGCCACCGAGCGTCGAGAACTCGAACGACTGCGGGAAGTGCCGCAGGGTGAGGCCGTGCTCCTTGAGCTGCGCTTCCAGCCGCGGACCCGCGGCGCCCGCCTGGATGCGCGCCGCGCGCGAGAGGGCGTCGACCTCGAGCACGCGGTCGAACGCGCTCATGTCGACCGAGATCGCGCCGTTGTACGCGAGCGTAACCTCAGGCGAGACGCCGCCTACGACCGACGTTCCGCCGCCGTAGGGGATCGCCGCGACGCGCTCGCGCGTGCACCACTCGAGCAGCTGCTCGAGCTCGCGCTCCTCGCGCGGGTACGCGACGAAGTCGGGTGGATGCTCGAAGCGTCCGCGGAAGCCGCGCACGACGTCGAGATAGGACTTGCCAAGTGCGTGCGACGCACGCGCGTGCTCGTCGTCCGCGCAGCGCTTCGCCAGCGCCGCGGGGGGTGCCACGCGCGGCGCGCGCAGGCCCGCGCGCTCGAGCGCTACCGGCTCCTCGACCTCGCCGGCGGGGATGCCGAGCGCCTGCAGACGCGCCGCGATCGCCTCTGCGCCGGTACGGAGCGCCTCGCCCGACGGCTGCTGATCGTCGTAGCCCCAGCCCCAGTGCTTGCGACGGCGTGCCGACACGACGGCGAGTGTATGTGGGCGCGCGAAGCAAGGCGGACGCGCCCGTCGCCCGCACGCCGCCCCTGCGGCAGTCACTAGCCTGTGCCCTAAGTGACGACTCCGCCGATCCCCGCGGCAAGCGAGCTGCCCGAGATCCTCGCGCGAGGGCCCTGGCTGCTCGAGAACGTCCGCGTGCGCTGGGCGCAGGAGCAGTTCCAAGCACCGCGCGAGCGCGTTGCAGCCGCCGATGACGCGATTCGCCGGCTCCAGGAGCGGGGCTCGCCAAGCCACGACGGCGTCGCCGCCCGGCTCGTGGGCTATAGCGACCAGGGCGAACGCCTCACGATCGAGCTGCAGCCCCTGCGCTGGGCGCTGCGGCTCGTCGCGGGCGACGCATCGGAGAGCGTCGCGGCACTCTGCGTCACGCGCTCCGCCGACGGCCGCTGGCTCGCCGGCCGCCGCGCGCCGTGGGTCGCCTCCTGGGCCGGGCGCTGGGCGCTGGGAGCGGGCGGCGCCGTCGACCTCGGCGAGAATCCCGGAGACACGCTCGTGCGCGAGCTCACCGAGGAGTGGGCGGTGTCTCCGGAGCGCGTGCGGGGCGAGGCGCTGATCCGGCTGCCCCACCAGTTGGTCATGTTCGTCGGTCAAGCGTGGCTCGCCGAGGGCGCCGACGAGGCGGTGACTCCCGACCACGAGCACGACGCGTACGCGTGGTGGCCGGCGAACGTCGACGAATGGCCACCGGAGGCCGGCGAGACGCTTGCGGGCATGGCCCGCTGGCTGTCGGCGTGAGCCAGTCGGCGCGAGGGCTCGGCGCTCCCACCGGACGCGCGCACGCAAGCGCGGGGCCGCTCTCGTTTGAGCGGCTCATGTTCGTTTCATTCGTCCACTCGTGCGTCTACGCCGCCCTGCTCGTGTGCGCGTTCGCAGCCGGCAAACCCGAGCCGGCCACCCGCGTGCTCGGGTACACGCATGGGGTCCTCTGGATCGCCATGTCGCTCGCGTGCATCACCGCGACGCGGCGGCGCATCCTCCCCCTACGCGTCGCCGTCGCCGTCGCCGTTCTCGGCGGCATCGGACCGTTCTTCGGAAGCTTCGAGTTCATTCGCGAGCGCGCGCGCCGACGATAGAGTTACCTACGAATGGCCACTGCTGCTGAGCAGATAGTCGACGTCGTCACTCCGGCGGCCGGCGAGTCGGTCAGCGAGGGCACGATCCTCGAATGGCGCGTCAAGGTCGGCGACTTCATAAAGGCCGACGACACGATCGTTGAGATCTCGACCGACAAGGTCGACATCGAGCTTCCTTCTCCGGCCAGCGGCACCGTCACCGAGATCCTGGTCGACGAGGACGAGACGGTCACCGTCGGTCAGGTGATCGCGCGAATTTCGCTCGACGGGACTCCTCCGGGCGCAGCCGACGGGAACGGCGCGCGCGCCACGGCGCCATCGGAGAGCGCTCCGTCCCCCGTGGAAAGCGAACCGACCGTCCCCGCGCCGGCAACCACAGCCGCGCCCGACGTCTCTGCCGCGCCGGCGCCCGCAGACGCGCCCGCGCCCGACGTCCACAGCGCGCACGCACCCGCAGACACGCCCGCGCCCGACGGGGCGCGCGAGCCGGCGCCCGCGGCGCCCGCGCCCGCCCCACCGGCAGACGTGCCGAGCGCAGCCCCCGGCGATGAGCGCGGAGCCAACGGCGCAAAGGTCTCGCCGGTAGCAGCGCGCGCGGCCGCCGTGGAGGGAGTGGACGTGGCGCGCATCTCCGGAAGCGGCCCCGCGGGCCGCGTCACGAAGGCCGACGTGCTCGAGGCGGCCTCCGGCGGCGCGCAGGCGCCGGCGGTCGCACAAGCGGCGCCGAACGGCGCGGCGAGCGCAGTCGCCGAAGCGGCGACGGTCACGCCGATGCGCGGAGGAGCGGCGGCGCTCGCGCGCTACATG
>DATBCA010000144.1:0-5389 GCA_036270715.1 Solirubrobacteraceae bacterium | reverse complement strand
TCTCGCCGCCGTTCGAGCCCGCGTTGCGCAGCGCCTGGAGCGCGCCCTCGCGGTCGCCAAGGCGCACGCGCAGGCGGCCGAGGCGCTCCCACGCGCTCGCGTCCGCTGGGCCCGCGAGCGCGGCTCGCTCTGCGGCTTCCGCGGCCAGGCCGACGGCGCCGATGTCTTCGTAGATGCGCGCCGCGAAGCGGTGTGGCGCCGGACGCTGCGCGTCCGCGCGCGCCCAATCGCGGACCGCACGCGCGGCCGCGTCGAGCTTGCCGGCCTGCCAGAACGCGAGCGTCATCAAGCGCAGGACGGCGACGTTCGACGGTTCGGCTTCGCGCGCGTACACGAGGCGCTGCGCCGCGAGCTCGTAGTCGCCTTCGGCCATCGCGTGCTGCGCCGCGAGCATGAAGCGCTCGACGCGCTCCTCCGCGGGATCGGGCTTGGAGAAGTCGACGAAGCGCATGCTCCCGGCGGGGACCGTGCGCACGCCGTGGCTGAAGCGCACGCGCGCCCACTGCTGCACCTCGCCCGCGTCGTCGGGATCGCTCGAGAAGTAGATGCCCGCGACCGTGCCCACGCCCCACTCGGGGTAGGAGAGGCAGCGCGCGTAGCGGTGCACCACCGAGTGGTCGGGGACGCGGCTCGCGAACGGGTCGTGCTGCGCGCGTTCGCGCGCCTGCGTCCGCGCGCGCTCCTGCGCCTCATACGCGCGCCTGCCCGCCTCCTCGCGCGCGGCGCGCGCCGCGGCGGAGCTCGCGCGGACCGCGTTGTGCGTGACCTTGCCGCCGCGCGAGCCCTCGGCCAGCCGCTCGAGCTGGTCGGCCGCGAGGTTGATCGCCTTCAGATGACGCTCGTGCTCGAACTGGCGTCCCATCGGAGCGATATCGGGGTGCCAGCGCTTGGCCATCCGCCGGCGCGCGAGCTGCACGTCGCGCTTGTCGAATGGCGCCTCCAGCTCGAGGAGGAGCATGTGCTGCTCGATGTCCAGGACGGTTGTAGGCATGACCCTTAAACGTTAGCGAGCGCGCCAAGCGTGGGGCCCCCTATCCTGCGCGCATGTCCTCGCAGTACATCTTTACGATGCACCGCCTCACGAAGGTGCACGCGCCCGACCGCAAGGTGCTCGAGAACATCACGCTCGCGTTCTTTCCCGGCGCGAAGATCGGCGTGCTCGGCTACAACGGCGCGGGCAAGTCCACGCTCCTGCGGATCATGGCGGGGGTCGACGAGGACTTCCGCGGCGACGCCGCGCTTGCGCCGGCGGCGAGCGTGGGCATGCTCGAGCAGGAGCCCAAGCTCGACGCGAGCAAGGACGTGAAAGGCAACGTCGAGGACGGCGTCGCCGAGAGCAAGGCGCTGCTCGACCGCTTCAACGTGCTCGCCGCCGACTACTCCGAGGAGAATGCCGCGGAGTTCGCGGCGATCCAGTCGCAGATCGAAGCGGCTGACGCGTGGAACCTCGACACACAGCTCGAGTACGCGATGGACGCGCTGCGGCTGCCACCGGCGGACGCCGACGTGGCGACGCTCTCGGGCGGCGAGCGCCGGCGCGTCGCGCTCTGCCGCCTGCTGCTGTCCGCGCCCGACCTGCTGCTGCTCGACGAGCCCACCAACCACCTCGACGCCGAGTCGGTCGCGTGGCTCGAGCAGCACCTCGCCGAATACAAGGGCACGATCGTCGCGGTCACGCACGACCGCTACTTCCTCGACAACGTGGCGGGCTGGATTCTCGAGCTCGACCGCGGGCGCGGGCTGCCCTACGAGGGCAACTACTCGAGCTGGCTCGAGCAGAAGCAGGCGCGCCTCGAGCAGGAAAAACGCGGCGAAAAGGCGCGCCAGCGCACGATCGCCGCGGAGCTCGAGTGGGTGCGCTCCAACCCCAAGGGGCGGCGCACGAAGTCCAAGGCGCGCCTCGCCCGGTACGAGGAGCTCGTCGCCGAAGAGCGCAACGTCAAGCTCGACGAGGTCCAGATCCACATCCCGCCCGGCTCTCGGTTGGGCGAGAAGGTGCTGCAGGCGAAGGACCTATCGAAGGGATTCGGCGACCGCCTGCTGATCGAGTCGCTGTCGTTCGACCTGCCGCGCGCGGCGATCGTCGGCGTGATCGGGGCGAACGGCGCGGGCAAGACGACGCTGTTTCGGATGATCACCGGCGAGGAAGGGCCCGACAGCGGCACGCTCGAGCTGGGCGAGAGCGTCGAGCTGGCGTACGTGGACCAGTCGCGCGACGCGCTCGACGGCGCCAAGACCGTGTGGGAGGAGATCTCCGGGGGGCTGGACGAGCTGAACGTCGGCGACCGCGTGATGAACTCGCGCCAGTACACCGCGGGCTTCAACTTCAAGGGCTCAGATCAACAGGCGCGCATCGGCGATCTCTCCGGCGGCGAGCGCAATCGCGTGCACCTCGCGAAGCTGCTCGCCAAAGGCGGGAACGTGCTGCTGCTCGACGAGCCCACCAACGACCTCGACGTCGACACGCTGCGCGCGCTCGAGAACGCGCTGCTCGCGTTTCCGGGCTGCGCGATGGTGATCTCGCACGATCGCTGGTTCCTCGACCGCATATCCACGCACGTGCTCGCGTTCGAGGGCGACTCGCAGGTGCGCTTCTTCGAGGGCAACTTCGACGCCTACGAGGAGCACCGCCGGTCGCTGCTCGGAGCGGCCGCCGACCGGCCGCACCGCATCACCTACAAGCGGCTCGTGCGTGGCTGAGCGGGCGGGCAAGCTCGCGCGCGACAGCGCCGTGCGCGAGGAAGCGGCTCAGGGCGCCGAACGCGCGTTCAGCGCGGAGGTCTCGCCCGACTGGCGCGCGGGGCGCGGGCCGCACGGCGGCTACATCGCCGCGATGCTCGTGCGCGCGCTCGTCGCCTCGGTGAGCGACCCCGAGCGCGCGCCGCGCTCGGTGACGATCCACTACGCGCGCGCACCCGCGCCCGGCCCGGTGGCGATCACCACGCGCGTGGAGCGCGAGGGGCGCTCGCTGAGCACGCTGTCGGCGCGCTTGGAGCAGGACGGCAAGCTGATCGCGCTCGTGCTCGCGGCCTTCTCGCGCGCGTGGAGCGCTCCCGAGTACGCCGAGGAGCCGCTTCCAGACGTCGCGCCGCCGGATCCCGAGCGGGTCGCCGGCGGTCTCACGCAGTTCGGCGCCCCGCCGTTCACCGAGCACCTCGTCCTGCAGCGTCGGATCGGGCATCCGTTCTCGGGCGAGGAGGAGCCGATGGAAGTCGGCGGCTGGATCGGGCTCGCGGAGCCCGAACCGCTCGATGCGCCGACGGTGGCGTTCTTCAGCGACGCGCTCGTCCCCGCGCCGTTCACGCGTGCGCGCAGCGCCGGACCCGCGCCGACGGTCGACCTGACGGTCCACTTCGCGGTTCCGCTTCCCCGCCCGCAGGACACCGACGTCGGCGAGCTGTGCTTCGCGCGCACCGACACGCGCGTGATCCACGAAGGCTTCTTCGTCGAGGACGGGCTGATCTGGGCGCGCGACGGAATGCTGATCGCGAAGTCGCGCCAGCTCGCGATCCTGCTGCGCACGGCGATGCGTTAGGTTTGCCGGCGCGCGCAATTACAGCGATGGAGGAGCAACCAATGGCCGACTACACGGCGAAGCACATCACAGACATGCAGGCGGGGTTCGGCGGCGGGTTCGTGAAGGTCCGCGCCGAGCTCGGAGTGAGCTCGTTCGGAGTGCAGGTGATCAGGATGCCGGCGGGCTACGAGGACTACCCCGAACACGATCACGCGGGCGACGGGCAGGAGGAGGTCTACACGACGCTCATGGGCTCCGGCTCGATCGACATCGAAGGCGACCACGTGGACCTCGAGCCGGGAGTGTTCGTGCGCGTGGCGTCGGGCACCAAGCGCAAGGTGCACGCCGGCCCGGAGGGCATCGAAATGCTCATCATCGGCGCGTGCCCGGGGAAGACCTACGAGGTCAACCCGGTGACCGAACTCGAGCCGGCCGCCTAGTAGCGAGGTCTGGTTAGCGGGGCTGCTTAGCGCGCGAACTGCGAGGAGGGCTTCAGCCGCAGGGCCGCCGCGGCGATGAGCCGCGCGCACGCGTCGACGTCGTCGAGCTGGACGAGCTCGACGGGTGAGTGCATGTAGCGCAGCGGTACCGACACGAGCGCCGTCGGCACGCCGCCGCGGCTGAGGTGGACGGCGTCGGCGTCCGTACCGGTGGCGCGCGCCGAGGCCTGAATCGTGCACGCGATCTTGTCCTTGCGCGCGGTCTCTGCCAGCAGCTCGAACAGCTCCTGGTTGAGCGTCGAGCCGCGGCACAGCACGGGGCCGGACCCGAGCTCGTGCTTGCCCTCCTCCTTGACGTCGATCCCCGGCGCGTCGGTCGCGTGCGTCACGTCGATCACGATCGCCGCAGAGGGCTCGAGCGCGAACGCGCTGGTGCGCGAGCCCGCGAACGTGATCTCCTCCTGCGTGACCGCCGCGGCGACCACCTCCCACGCGGATCCACCAGCCTCGGCGACCAGCCGCGCGGCCTGCAGCGCGACGTAGGAGCCGATGCGGTTGTCGAGCGCGCGCGACGCGAGGCGCCCGTTGGGCAGCTCGAGCGGCAGCGAGTCGATCACGGCGACGTCGCCGACGCGCACGAGCTCGCGCGCCTGCGCGCCGTCGCGCGCGCCGACGTCGATGTGCATGTCGCGGATCTGCACCACCTTCTTGCTCTCCTCATCGCGCAGCAGGTGGATCGGCTTGCGACCGACGAGCCCCTTGAGCGGGCCGTCGCGCGTGTCGAGCACGACGCGCTGGCCGATCAGGATCTGCGGGTCCCAGCCGCCGACGGCGCGAAACCACAGGAAGCCGTCGTCGTCGATGTGCGTGACGATCACGCCGATCTCGTCGATGTGCCCCATCACGAGCAGGCGCCGCGCCGCGCCACGCGAGGACGCGCGCGGCGCGACACGGGCGATCGGCGTGCCGACGACGTCGGTGCTCACCTGCGCGAACTCGCCGGCGGCCTCGCGCCACACATCGGCAGGTTCGGCCTCATAGCCGGAGGGGCCGCGCGCGGAGAGCAGGTCGAGCAGGACCTTGGGCGCCGGCGGCGGCTTCTGGGCCGCCCGCGGCTTTGCGCGCGCGGGGGTCACTTCGCGAGCAGCGTGCGCAGGACGTACTGGAGGATGCCGCCGTGCCGGAAGTACGCGCCCTCGCGCGGCGTGTCGATACGCACGCGCGCGCGGAACGTCACGTCCTCACCGCCCTCTGCCTCCCCGGCGCCGTCGCGGCGCGCCCACACGAGCACCTCCGCGGTGCCGCCGGCTGCGACCGTCTCGAGCGCCTCGCGGACGCCACCGATCGAGAACACCTCCTCGCCGCTCAGTCCGAGCTTCGCCGCGGAGTCGCCGGGCGAGAACTGCAACGGCAGCACGCCCATGCCGACGAG
>DATBCA010000143.1:0-3289 GCA_036270715.1 Solirubrobacteraceae bacterium | reverse complement strand
CTCGTGGTACCTCGTCATCGCCCACTTCGGATACCGGCCCGACCTCGGGCACTTCACCGAAGCGCGCGCCGCCTTCTTCCCCCTCTACCCGCTCGGCATCCGCGCGTTCTCCTCCGTGGGCGTGCCCGCGGTGCTCGGCGGCGTGCTCATCTCGCTCGCCGCGCTCGCATTCGCGCTGTACGGCATCCACCGCTTGACCACACTCGAGCTCGCGAGCGCGCGCCGCCGCCCGCTCTCGCGGGATCGCGCTCGTGACGTCGCCCGGCTCGCCGTGATCCTCACGGCGTTCGGCCCGATGGCGTTCTTCCTCTCCGCCGTCTACTCCGAGGCGCTCTACCTCGCGCTGTCGATCGGCGTCTTCTACGCCGCCCGCCGCGGGCGCTTCGCGATCGCGTGCGTCCTCGGCGCGCTCGCCGCGGCGACGCGCAGCGCCGGGCTGCTGCTCGTGCTGCCCGTGCTGATCCTCTACCTCTACGGCCCGCGCGAGGACCGCGCGCCCGATTTCGCGCGCACCGCTCGCCGAGATCAGCCGCCCCTACGGCACGTTGGCGTGCTGGCCGGTCTGCTGGCCGACCTGCGGTCGGCGGTGGCCCCGCGCTACCGCGTGCGCCGGGACGCGCTGTGGCTCGCGCTGTTCCCCGCCGGGCTGCTGCTGTTCATGGGCTACCTCGCGCTCGGCGGCGGCGACGCGCTGGCGCCGTTTCACGCGCAACAGGACTGGGGCCGGCAGTTCGCGGGCCCGCTCACCGGCCTTTGGGACGCGGCGTCGGCGGCCTTCCAGGGCGCGCACCAGCTCCTCTCCTTCCAGCAGCGTCACGTCTACTTCCCGGTCGCCGTCAAAGACAGCCCCGCGATCGCCGCCTCGCACAACCTCGTCGACTTCGCGTTCCTGCTCGCCGCCGGCGCCGCGCTCGCAGGCGTCCTGCGCAGGCTGCCGTTCGCGTACTTCGCCTACGTGCTCGCCGCGCTCGCGCTCGCGCTCTCCTACCCGATCGCCACCGAGCCGCTGATGTCGCTGCCGCGCTTCGTGCTCGTGCTCTTCCCCCTCACGATCGCCATCGCGTGCTGGCTTGCCGAGCGTCCACGCGTGCGCGTCCCCGTCCTCGTTGTCTCGGCCGCGTTCATGGCCGTCTCCGCGGCCCAGTTCGCGACCTGGCACTGGGTGGCCTAGCGAGTGGAAGACCTCGCCCCCGCGCCTTCGGGAGGCGCGGCGCCCGCGCCCGCTCCCGATCCGCAGCGCACGAGCTCGCCTACGTGGGGGACCGAGGCCTGGCCACCGTTGACCGCGCCCGCCGCCCTCTTCGCCGCGATCATCGTCGCCGGGCTCGGGGGCCTGGTCGTCGACATCCCAGCCGTGGCCCTCGGCGTGCGCATCAGCTCCTCGCACGTCCCTCCCGGCATCGTCAACCTCGACACGTTCGTGCAGGACGCCGGCTTCATCGTCACCGCCGTCTTCTTCGCGCATCTGGGCGGACGCCGCGTGTCCGCCGCCCAGTTCGGGCTTCGCCCGACGCGCTTGTGGCGCGCGCTCGGGCTCGTCGCGCTCACGATCTTCCTCTTCCTCGTCTTCACCGCCGCGTGGGTCCAGGTCGCGGGATCCCCCAAGGAGGAACTGCTCAAACAGCTCGGCGCGGAAAAAAACGCCGCGCTGCTCGTCGCGAGCGCGCTGCTCACGTGCGTCGTCGCCCCCGTCAGCGAGGAGTTCCTCTTTCGCGGCTACATCTTCGCCGCGCTGCGCAACTGGCGCGGAACGATCCCCGCGGCGATCATCACCGGCGTGCTCTTCGGCGGGGTGCACGCGACGTCCGCCCCCGCAGTCGATCTCGTCCCGCTCGCTTTCCTCGGCTTCGCGCTGTGCCTGCTCTACCAGCGCACCCGCTCGCTGTACCCGTGCATCGTCGTGCACATGCTCAACAACTGCTACGCCTTCGCCGAACTCGAGGAATGGAGCGCGTGGGAGATTCCGCTCCTGATGGCCGGCGCGCTCACCGTGCTCGCGCTCGCCGCCTTCCTGCTCACCCGCGCCGGCGTGCTCTCCTCAGAGCCAGTCCCCGTCGGAGCGCGCGGCTAGGATCGACCCACCGATGCGTCGCGCCAGGATCCCACGGCCGCTCGCGGCGGCCGCGCTCGCGACGCTCGCCGCGGCACTGCTCTTCAGCGCCGCGCCCGGGCTCGCCGCGCGCGTCCATGCGGCGTCAGCCGCCCCAACCCAAACCCCCACGACGACCACCACGCCCGCGACGCCGACGCCCGCCCCGGCCGCGCCCGCTCCCGCGCCGACGCTGAAGCTCGTCGTCCAGCACGCCGGCGGGAGTCCCGCGTTCGCGATCGTCGGCTCGCGCATCCTCGTGCGCGGGTACGTGCGCCCGTACGTCGCCGGCCAGAGGGTCAAGATCAGCTTCTACCGCGACGGGCGCAGGCTCGTGGTGCGGACGTTAGGCCTCTCGCCGCGCAACGACGGCTCAGGCGAATTTCACGTCACCTTCGTCAGTCACTACGCCGGGCTCGTGCAGGCGCGCGCCGTGCACTACGCCACCGCAGCGCTGCCGCTGATCAGCGCGCAGTCCGAGAAGGTGCGCTTCACCCACACCGAACTCGCCGAAGGCTCGAGCGGCGCGTCCGTGCTGCTGCTGCAGTCCGAGTTGTACGCGCTGCACTACTCCGTCCCGATCAACGGCAACTTCGAAGAAGCCACGGGGCGCGCCGTCATCGCCTTCCGCAAGCTCGCCGGCTTGGAACGCGTGCCCTATGCCGACCGCGGCGTGTTCGAAGCGCTCGCGCGCGGTGAGGGGCCATTCACGGTGCGCTTTGCTCGCGACGGGCGGCACGTCGAGGCCGACCTCACCAAGCAGGTGCTCGCCGAGATCGAATCGGGAGGGCGCGTGCACGCCATCTACGAGATGAGCTCCGGCAAGCCGTCCACGCCCACCGTCATCGGTCACTTCTACGTCTACTCCAAGACGCTCGGCGTCAACCAGAAGGGCATGGTCGACTCGAACTACTTCATCCGCGGATACGCCATCCACGGGTACCCCGAAGTCCCCGTCTACGCCGCCAGCCACGGGTGCCTGCGCGTCCCCATCCCCAACGCCTCATCGATCTTCGGGTGGGTTCAGCTCGGAACCGCCGTCGACGTCTACAACGAGAGCGGCGGCGGCAGCCACAGCGTCAGCGGCCACGCCGGGCCGTAGAGCGCTCTGAGGTCGCGGGGGATTCGCTGAGGTCGCGGGGGGATTTGTGTCTCGAGGCGGGCGCTGCGCGCGCGCACGCGCGCACGCGTGCGCGGCGG
>DATBCA010000142.1:0-3043 GCA_036270715.1 Solirubrobacteraceae bacterium | reverse complement strand
AGGGAGATCGTCGCCTCCGAGGGCTTCCTCGACGGCTGGACCGTCGATCTGAGCTGAGCAGATCGTTATAGGCTGCGCGTCGTGCGCGCGGTCGTCATCACCAAGCACGGGCCGCCGAGCGTCCTGGAGGTGCAGGAGCGTCCCGACCCTCCGCTCGGGCCGGGAGAGGTTCGCGTCGACGTCGCCGCCGCGGGCATCAACTTCGCCGACGTGATGGCGCGCATGGGGCTCTACCCCGACGCGCCCAAGCCGCCGTGCGTGATCGGCTACGAAGCCGCCGGCACCGTGCTGGAGCTCGGCGACGGAGTGACTTCGCTCATGCCGGGGCAGCGCGTGGTCGCGGGCACGAAATTCGGCGGCTACGCCTCGCAGGTGGTCGTGCCCGCCGTGGACGTCGTGGCACTGCCCGACGAGCTCACGTTCGAGCAGGGAGCGGCGATCCCGGTCAACTACGCGACCGCGTGGGCGGGACTGATCCGCTTCGGCGCGCTCGAGCGCGGCGAGCGCGTGCTCATCCACGCCGCCGCCGGCGGCGTCGGCATCGCGGCGACGCAGATCGCGAAGCGCGCCGGCGCGGAGGTCTACGGCACCGCGTCGCCCGGCAAGCACGAGCGCATCCGCGAGCTCGGCGTCGATCACGCGATCGACTACACGCGCGCGGGGTGGGAGCGCGACGTGCCGCGGATGGACCTGATCCTCGACGCCGTCGCAGGCAAGAGCTTTCGCACGAGCTTCTCGCTGCTGCGTCCGGGCGGGCGGCTCGTGGCGTTCGGCGCATCGTCGCTCGTCTCGGGGCAGAGGCGCAACATCGTCACGGCGCTGCGCACGGTCGTGCGCATGCCGCGCTTCAACCTCATCAGGCAGATGTCCGAATCGAAGGCCGTCATCGGCCTGAACATGCTGACCCTGTGGAAGGACCGGCAGACGCTCGCGCCGTGGATCGCGCCGCTCACGGAGATGATCGCCGACGGGACCATCAAACCCGTCGTCGCGGGCGCCTTCAGCTTCGAGGAAGCGGGCGCCGCGCAGACGATGATCACCGAGCGGCGCAACGTCGGCAAGGTCGTCCTCGTGCCCTAGACGGGCGCCCGGTAGGTCCCTCGATCCGCGCGAGCGCCGGTGCTAACCTCCGCGCGAGATGTCGTTGAGTCGCTCGCTTCTCGCTCTTCTCCTGCTCCCCCCTCGGGGGGAATAGTGCGTGGCGGCCGCGCAGCCGCAAAGTCAACGGAGAGGAACAGCAAGCGAGAACGAGAAGGAGAACTGACGACATGAGCACCGACGCCGCCCCCGTATCCGCCGAGGACAAACGCGTCCTCATCTTCGACACGACCCTCCGCGACGGCGAGCAGTCGCCGGGGATCGCGCTCAACCGTCAGGAGAAGCTCGAGATCGCGCAGCAGCTCGCGCGCCTGGGCGTCGACATCATCGAGGCCGGCTTCCCGATCACCTCGCCGGGCGACTTCGAGTCGGTGCAGGCGATCGCGCGCGAGGTCGAAGGCCCTGTCATCTGCGGGCTCGCGCGGACGTCCAAGCAGGACATCGACGCCGCGTGGAACGCCGTGCGCGACTCCGAACGCCCGCGCATCCACACGTTCATCGCGACCAGCGACGTTCACATCGAGCGCAAGCTGCAGACCACGCGCGAGGACGTCAAGGGGCAGGTGCGCGCTGCGGTCGCGCAGGCGCGCGAGCACACCGACGACGTCGAGTTCTCGCCCGAGGACGGCTCGCGGTCCGACGTCGAGTACATGGCCGAGGTGATCCAGATCGCGCTCGATGAGGGCGCGACGACCATCAACGTCCCCGACACCGTCGGCTACACGATGCCGCTCGAGTACGCCGCGATGTTCGAACGACTGTACGAGCTGCTGCCGAGCCTGCGCGACGTGACCGTCTCGGTGCACTGCCACGACGACCTTGGCCTCGCGGTCGCGAACTCGCTCGCGGGTGTCCAGGCCGGCGCGCGCCAGGTCGAGTGCGCGATCAACGGGATCGGCGAGCGCGCGGGGAACGCCTCGCTCGAGGAGATCGTGATGCTGCTGCGCACGCGCGAGCCGAGCCTCGGTCTGTGGACGGGGGCAGACACGAAGGAGATCGCGCGCACCAGCCGGCTCGTCTCGCGGCTGACCGGCTACCCCGTGCAGCCGAACAAGGCGATCGTCGGGCGCAACGCGTTCGCGCACGAGGCCGGCATCCACCAGGACGGCGTGCTCAAGGAGCGGCGCACGTACGAGATCATGGACGCGACGACCGTCGGCCTGCAGAGCAACTCGATCGTGCTCGGCAAGCACTCCGGCCGGCACGCGCTGAGCAAAGCGCTCGAAGAGATGGGCTTCGAGCTGGATGGGAACGCGCTGAACACGGCGTTCAAGCGCTTCAAGGAGATCGCCGACCGCAAGAAGCAGGTCACGGCGATGGACCTCGAGGCGCTCGTCACCGACGAGCTGCGCCAGGAGGTGCAGGGCTACTCGCTCGAGTGGTTCGAGGTCGACGACTCCTCGCGCCGGCCGCCGCACGCGCGCGTCTCGATCTCGCTCCCCGACGGCGCGAGCGCCGAAGGCGACTTCACCGGGGACGGCCCGATCGACGCGGCGTTCGGCGCGATCGACGCCGCGAGCGGCGTGAGCGCAAAGCTCAGCGACTTCAAGATCGGCGCCGTCACCGAGGGCCAGGACGCGCTCGGCGAGGTCTCCGTCGTGCTCGAGGTCGAAGGCTCCACCGGCGCGGGCCAGGGCATCTCGACCGACATCATCGACGCCGCCGTGCGCGCGTACCTGCGCGCGCTGTCCGTCGCCGTCGCGCGCTCGCACGCGGGCGACGCGATCGGGCTGCCGGAGACGGCGTAGGGCGAGTTCAGAGCTGACCGCAGCGCTGATCCTGATCGGCTCGCCCGGGGCCGGCAAGACGTCGGTGCTCGAGGCGCTGGCCACGCTGCACGAGATCGAGCACATCGAGCACGGCGCGCTCGAGGGAGAGCAGCTGTCGCTCGGGTGGCCGCAACTGCCCGCGGAAGGCTGGGTGCCCCAGCTCGAGGCGATCCTCT
>DATBCA010000141.1:0-2354 GCA_036270715.1 Solirubrobacteraceae bacterium | reverse complement strand
TCGCGGCCGCGTGCGCGATCGAGTCCGTGACCTGGCGATCGCTCCACAGCGAGACGACGAGCCGCTGCAGCACGTGGCTGACCCACCCGGGCCCGCAGCGCTGCGCGCCCTCGACGAGCGCGGCCGTGCGCGCGTCGGCGGCGAGGATCGCGACGCGGATGTCCGGCCCGAGCTCCTTGGCGACCGACCGGGTCGCCGCTCACGGGCCGCTCGCGGGAAGCGTCGTGTGCAGGGGTACCCCCGCGGCGTCCCCGAGGTGGTCGTCCTCGATCACGAGGACCCCGGGCGCCGACGCGAGCACCCGTCGCAGCGCGCGGGCGCGCTGGGGGTCGAGTGCCGCACCGGCGGGGTTCTGCCCCCGCGGCGTGATCACCGCCGCGCGGGCACCGCGGCCGATCGCACGCGCGAGCTCCTCGGGCACCATCCCGAGCTCGTCCACGGCCACCGGCTCCATCTGCAGGCCGTGGGCGCGCAGCAGGTCGTACAGCGCGGCGTAGCCCGGGTTCTCGACCGCGACGCGGTCGCCCGGTCGCAGGTGCACCGCGAGCACGCGCTCGATCCCGTCCAGCGCGCCGCTGACGACGCAGAGCGAGTCCGCGGGGACACCCGCGGCACGCAGGCGCGGGCGCGCAAGCGCGAGCAGCTCGGGCACCGCCGCGGGCTCGCCGTAGAGGCGGGTGGGCAGCGACAGCGAGTGAAGCGCGCGCTGCAGGTCGGGCAGCAGCTGCGGATCGGGGTTGCCGCGCGAGAGGTCGCGCGCGCCCGGCGGCACCGGCATGGGCGCGCGCGCGACGCCGATCGGCGGGCGATCGCCGATGCGCGTGCCGCGACGCTCTTCGCTGACCACCACGCCGCGGCGCCGCAGCTCGGCGAGCGCCGAGGACACGGTCACGGCGCTGACGCCGGCCGCGCGCGCGAGCGCGCGCACCGACGGCAGCCGCTCGCCGGGCGCGAGCGCGCCGCTCGCGACGCCCTCCTCGACGCTGCGGACGAGCTCGACTGCACTCGAGCCGCCTATGCGATACTGTTTCAGCGCAGTCACAGAGCTGTACTATGACAGACTCCCAGCTGAGCACCGAAACCAGGCCTGAACGCGACCCGTCGCGCGCGGCGAAGGCGCGGCCCGCGTCCGAGCGCGTGCGCCTGCGCCGCAAACGCGAGCGCGGCAGCCACGAGCGCGCGGTGATCGACGCGATCCTCGACGAGGGCCTGATCGCCCATCTCGGGATCGTCGAGGAGGACGGCCAGCCGTTCGTGATCCCCACCCTGCACGCGCGCCGCGGCGACGTCGTGTACGTGCACGGCTCGGCCGCGGGACGGGCGATGAAGACGCTCGCGAGGGGTGCGCGTGCGTGCCTGACCGTGTCGCTGCTCGACGGCCTGGTGCTCGCGCGCTCGGCGATGCACCACTCCGCCAACTACCGCTCGGTGATGCTGCTCGGGACGGCGCGCGTGGTCGATGACCCCGCCGAGAAGCGCGCGGCGCTCGAGGCGGTCGTCGAGCACATCGTTCCCGGCCGATCGCCCGACGTCCGGCCGCCGACCGACAACGAGCTGAAGGCCACGTCGGTGCTTGCGCTGACGATCGACGAGGCGTCGGCGAAGGTCCGGACGGGCCCACCGGTGGACGACGAGGAGGACTACGCGCTGCAGACCTGGGCGGGGGTGCTCCCGATGCGCAGCGTCCCGGGCGAGCCGCGGGCGGACGAGCGCCTCGCCGCGAACGTCGCCGTCCCGGAGTACGTGAGCGCGTACGCGCGTCCGGCGCGCGTCTAGCAGCCGTCGGGCAGCCCGTGCCCGCGCAGATACGCGACGCCTTCCATCTCCCGCCCTCCGGGCGGCGTGACGCGCAGCAGCTCGAGCTCGCCGGGAGAGCAGGCGAGGAGCAGCCGCCCGTCGCGCGCGAGCACGCCAGGAGGGGCGACGCCCGCGTCATCGACGATCGCCGCGTGGTGCACGCCGAGCATCGTGCCGTCGGGGAGCCCCGCGCGCGCGCCGATATGCGGCTCGAGCGCGCGCACGACGCGCTCGAGGGCGGCGGCGGGCCGGAGCGGGTCGAGCACGCGGTCCCCCGGTGAGATCTTCTCGGCGTACGTCGCCTCGCCGTCGTCCTGCTCGCTGAAGTCGAGCTCCTCCCCACGCGCGCGACGGTCGAGCACGTCGACGAGCAGCTCGCCTCCGCGCGCGCTCAGCCGCGGGGCGAGCGTTCCATACGTGTCCTCGTCGCGGATCGGCTCGGCCGCGGCGGCGCAGACCGGTCCGGCGTCGAGGCCGGCGGTGAGGCGCATGATCGACACGCCGGTGTTTGCGTCGCCGGCCATGATCGCGCGCTCGACCGGCGCGGCACCCCTCCA
>DATBCA010000140.1:0-11271 GCA_036270715.1 Solirubrobacteraceae bacterium | reverse complement strand
CGACTACGCCGTCGTCGCGCTCGTCGTGCTCGCGATCGCCTACGCAATCGCGCGCCGCCGCAGGCGGCCCGCAGCGCCCACCGGCCAGGATCCGGACGCCCCCGGAGCCACCGCCGACGCCGGTTAGAAGCGCCCGCCGCGGTGCACGGACGCATGCAGCTCCGCCACGCGCTCGCGCTCGGGCTCATCCACGGGCCCACCGAGCTGCTCCCCGTCTCCTCGACCGCGCACACCACCCTCATCCCGCTGCTCGCCCGCTGGTCCTACTCCGAGCTGGACCCGCACGCGCGAAAGACGTTCGAGGTCGCCCTGCACGCCGGCGCCGGCGCCGCCCTCGCGCTCGAGGAGCGTCGCGAGCTTCTCGACGCCGCGCGCCGCGCGAGTCCCGACGACGCGCTCCTCATCGCCGCCTCGCTCGCGCCGCCCGCGCTCGCCGGCCTGCTCTTCAGGAGCTTCATCGCGCGCCGCCTCTCGCGCCCGCCCACGATCGCCGCCGGGCTGTGCGCCGGATCGCTCGCGATGGTCCTCGCGGACCGCCGCCCACAGACCCGCGCCCGCGCTGACGCCCGCATCGCCGACGGGCTCGCGCTCGGCCTCGCGCAGGCCGCCGCGCTCGCCCCCGGCATTTCCCGGAGCGGCGCAACGCTCGCCGCCGCGCGCGCGCGCCGCTTCGCCCGCGCCGACGCACAGTCGCTCTCGCGCCACGCCGGACTCGCCGTCATCCTCGCCGCCTGCGTGCGCCAGGCGCCTGCGCTCCTCGGCCGGCGCCGCGCGCCCGAATCGCTCGGCGCGTACACCGTGGGCGCCGCAGGCGCCCTCCTCTCCACCATCGCCAGCCTGCGGCTGCAGCGGCGCCTGCTCTCCTCGCCGCCGCCGTTGGCGCCGTTCGCGTTCTACCGCGTCTTGCTGGCCGCGCTAATAATGCGGCGCAGAGCCAGATGACCGTCCTCGGGACCCTCCTCGGCGGGCGCTATCGCCTCGAAGCGCAGATCGGTCGCGGCGGCATGTCCACCGTCTACCGCGCGTTCGACACCGTGCTCGAGCGCACCGTCGCCATCAAGCTCATGCACCGCGAGATCGCCGCCGACTCCGACCAGCTCGAGCGCTTCCGCCGCGAGGCCCGCGCCGTCGCCCAGCTCGCCCACCCGCACATCGTCACCGTCATCGACGCCGGCGAGGAGCCCGGGCCCGACGAAGAGGCCGGCGAGCGCTCGTACGCCGCCGCCACCCCCTACATCGTCCTCGAGTACGTAGACGGCGAGACGCTCAAGGACCTCATCCGCCGCAACGGGCCGCTCGAGATCCCGCAGGCGCTCGCCTACGCGATCGAGATCGCGCGCGCCCTCGGCGCCGCCCACGAACGGCTCATCGTGCACCGCGACGTCAAGCCCCAGAACGTTCTCATCGGCCTCGAAGGCAGCGCCAAGATCACCGACTTCGGCATCGCCCGCTCGCTCACCGAGGAAGGGCTCACCGCTGCCGGGCGCGTGCTCGGCACCACCGACTACGTCTCCCCCGAGCAGGCACTCGGCCACCCCGTCACCGGCCAGTCCGACCTCTACTCGCTCGGCGTCGTCCTCTACGAGATGCTCACCGGTCAGGTCCCTTTCACCGGCGACAGCCCCGTCGCCGTCGCCATGCGCCAGGTGCGCGAGGAGGTTCCCGACGCGCAGCTCTTACGGCCCGAACTCTCCGCCGCCACCGCCTCCGTCATCGAACGTGCCGTCGCCAAGGATCTCTCGCGCCGATACCCCGACGCCGCGCACATGGTCTCCGACCTCGAGGACGCGCTCGCCATCGAGACCGCCCGCTCCGGGCAGGCCACCGGCGAGGCCACCAGCGTGCTGCGCACCCTCCCGCCGCCTGCCCGCAGTCGTCTCCCACTGCGCGTGCGAAACCCCGCCCGCCTCGCCGCCATCATCGGGGCCGTCGGCGTCATCGCCGCGATCGCCATCGTCCTCGTAATCGCCGGAACGCACAAAGGCACCGGCACCCCCCTCGGGCTGCGCTCCGAAGCCGGCCTAACGCCCGTCCCCTTGAGCCAGAACGCCGCCCATGACTACAACCCGTTCGGCACCGAACCCGAAGACCGCAACCGCGTCGGCAACGTCATCGACGGCGACCCCAACACCGTTTGGAGCACCGCGCATTACTTCGAAGGCACCCTCAGGAAGCCCGGCGGTGTCGGCGTCGGCATCTACCTCGACGCCGCTCCCGGCGTCGCCGGCCGCGCGATCGAGATCCAGACGCCCACGCCCGGCTTCGCCGCTGCCGTCTACGCGTCCAACAACGTCGTCCCGTTCACCACCTACGGCGAAACCACGCCGCTCAGCGCACGCGGATGGCAGGGCCCGTTCGCGCAGGAAAGCTACGTCCGCAGCGGCGCGATTCTCCACCTCTCAGACGGCAGAACCAAATACCGCTATTACCTCGTCTGGCTCACCACCCTTCCCGCGCACAGCGAATTCGCGTCGATCTCCGAATTGACGCTCTTCAAATAGCGCTTCGCCGTGCTGGCCGATCTTCGATCGGTCGCGGTCGATGGGCGCTCTTCGAGCGCGCGACCGCTCGCGGAACGGCTTCGCTTTGCCGAGACGTGCGCGAGGCGTGCCGCGGCGGGCGGCGGCGGCGAGGTGCCGCGGCCGAGCGGCTTGTTCCAAACGGAGGTGCTGTGCGCGCGAGCCCGTGCGAGCGCGTGCGACCGCGTGTGACCGCGAGGATCGGCGGGACTGAATTGCGCGTCGTGAAGACCGGCGGGCCTGAATGTCACTAACTCGACGGAGGTGCTGCGCGCGCGTGCATGCGCGTGTGCGGGCACGTGTGAGGCCAGAGGGCGCGGGGCCCCTGCAAAGGGACGTGGTGTGCGCGTGCGCGCGGGGCGCCCGGGCCGCGTGTGGGGCGAGGTTAGGGCCGGCGACGGTCGCGGCCTCGACGGGAGTCCGGCACGCGAACAGGTCGACGGCCTATCACAGCTCCCGCGCGCGAGCAGGTCGACGGCCTGTCACACCTGCCACGCGCGAGCAGGTCGACGGCCCGTCGCGAGACGCGCGTCACCACGAGTACGCGCGCAGCGCATCGCGTCGCTCGAGCGCAAGCACGCACAGCCGCTCCAGCAGGTCGGGATACGCAACGCCCGACGCGGCCATCAGCTTCGGATACACGCTCGTCGGCGTGAACCCCGGCATGGTGTTGAGCTCGTTGACGAGCACCTCCTCGCCGTCGACGAAGAAGTCCACTCGTGCGAGGCCGTCGCATTCGAAGCGCGCGAACGTCTCGAGCGCGAGCTCCCGCACCCGCTCCCGCGCAGCGTCGGAGATCCGCGCTGGAACCAACAGCTCCATCCCGCCGGCGCTGTACTTCGCCTCGAAGTCGTACCAGCCGCCCTCGCCCGCCGCGAGCAGGATCTCTCCGGGCTCCGAGGCGAGCGCCGCGGCGTCGTCGCGCGCGAGCCCGCCCAGCACCCCGCACTCGACCTCGGTCCCGCGCGCGAGCGCCTCGACGATCACGAGCGCATCGTGCGCAAACGCCCGCTCGAGCGCCTCGATCAGCTCATCGCGCGCGTTCACCCGAACTATCCCCAGCGACGAGCCGAGGCGCGCGGGCTTGACGAACACCGGCAGGCCAAGCGCATCGATCCGCGCGAGCATGTCGCCGCGCCGGTCGCGGAACTGCGCCTCGCGCACGCCCACGAACTCGACCTGCGGCGCTCCGCCCGCCGCCGCCATCAACTGTTTGAAGAGCACCTTGTCCAGGCACACCGCCGAAGCGCGCACGCCCGATCCCACGTACGGGATGTCGAGCGTCTCGAGGACGCCCTGCACGATGCCGTCCTCGCCGAATGGCCCATGCAGCACGGGGAACGCGACGTCCGCGCCGAGGAGTCCCTCGCTGGGCGCGAGCGCAAGGCGCTCGCCCTCGTGCAGCCATGTCCCGTCTGTCGAGATCTCCACCCAATCGACCTCGTGCCCGCCCTGCTCGAGCCCGGAGCGCACGCCCGCGCCCGAGGAGAGCGAGACGTCGTGCTCGGAGGAGCGTCCGCCGGCGATCACCGCGACCTTCAACGCGCGCTCCCGCTCGCCCGCGTTCATTTCGCCGGTCCCGGCGGCGTCGGGGTGGTCGTGGTCGGCGTGGTCGTCGTCGGTGTCGTCGTCGTCGGCGTGGTCGGGATCGTTGGGGGCGCCGGAGTCGTTTTTTCCTTCAGCACGCCGATCGTGATCGTCACCGTGGACCCCTTCGCCACCCGCGTGCCCGCGGGCGGGTCCTGCGCGAGCACCAGGCCCACCTGTGACGGTTCGCTCGTGCCTGCCTGCTTCACGCTCGGGCGCAGGCCCGCGCCGCCCAGTGCCGCCGCAGCCGAGCTCTCGCTCTGCCCGAGGAGCGTCGGCACGGCCACCGTGCTCGGCGCGCGCGCGACCACGAGGCTCACCTTCGTGCCGCTGCGCACCAGCGACCCCGCGCGCGGCGTCTGCGCCAGGACCGTCGCCGGCGTTGCCGTCGAGGACGTCTGCTGCGCGATCGTGCCCGGCTGAAGCCCCGCGTTGGAGAGCGCCGATTCGGCAGCGCTCTGCGTGTTCCCCTTCACGTCCGGCACTCGGATCTGCGCGGGCCCGCTCGACACCAGCACCGTGACCCGGTTCCCAACGGCCTCCTCCGCTCCCGCGGGGGGTTCGGAGCCGATCACGCGGCCAGCCGCGATCGTCGAGCTCGGCTCGCTGCGAACCGCCGGGACGAAGCCGAGCTGCCTCAGTTTTTCGCTCGCTTCCGCCGCGCTCCGGCGTTCCAGCACCGGCAGCGGCGCGACCGCCGGGCCGGTCGAGACCACGACCTGGACGCGCGAGGAGCGTGCGACCTTCGTCCCCGCCGCGGGCGTCTCCCTCGCAACCAGGCCGCTCGTCACGGTCGCGCTCGGCCCTCCCGAGAGGACCGGTGTCAGTCCCGCGTGTCGCAGGCGCGCGACCGCTGCCTGTTCAGACAGGCCCGCGACGTCCGGCACGGTGACCTTCGCCGCCGGGCTGAGCAGCAGCGCCGCGATCACAGCCGCCGCCGCGATCGCCAGCGCAGGGAGCGCCCACAGCAGGATGCGCCGCAGGCGCTCACGATCGCGCTCGCGCCCCGGCGGTCCGCGTCCGTCGGACGCGGGCAGGAGCAGCGCGCCCGCCGCGACCGCCGGTCCTCCGTCCGGCGGCGGCGAGACCGGCGCCGCGGCGGGCGGTACGCCGCCGCCCACCAGCACCGGCGGAGAGGCCGCGCCCAGCGCGGCGCGCTCGCGCGTGAGCGCCGCGATGAATTCGTCCGCGTCGGCGAACCTCTGCGCGGGCTCCTTCGCGAGCGAGCGCATCACGATCGCGTCGAGTCCCGCGGGCACCGACGGCTCGATCTCCCGTGGCGAGCGCGGCTGCGCCGACACCTGCTTGTACGCGATCGCGACCGCGGTTTCGCCCTCGAACGGGACCCCGCCCGTCAACAGCTCGTACAGGATCACACCGATCGAATACAGGTCCGCCGCCGCGCTCACCGGGTGCCCCTGCGCCTGCTCCGGCGAGAGGTACTGCGCCGTCCCCATGATCGAGCCCGTCAGCGTCATGTCCGACGCGCCCGCACGCGCGATCCCGAAGTCCGTGACGCGCGCGCGACCCTCTTCGTCGAGGATCACGTTGTGCGGCTTGAGGTCGCGATGGATCACGCCGCGCTTGTGCGCGAAGCGAGCTGCGCGCAGGATCTGGATCACGATGTCGATCGCGCTCGCCGCATCCATCGCCCCGTCCCGGCGCAGTACGTCCTTCAGCGAGCGCCCCGCGACGTACTCCATCGCGATGTAGTACGTCCCTCCCCACTCCCCGCGGTCGAAGATGCCGACGATGTTCGGGTGCGAGAGCGCCGCCGCGCTCGACGCCTCGCGCTTGAAGCGCTCGACGAACTCCTGGTCCTCGGCGAAGTGCTGGTGCAGCAGCTTGACCGCGAGCAGCCGCCCGAGCAGCTGATCCTCCGCGAGGTACACGTCGGCCATCCCGCCCGAACCGAGGCGCGAGATCACGCGGTAGCGACCGTCGATGATCGTGTCGGGGTCAACCATGCAGAAGACTTTCCATCACCGCGCGCGCGACCGGCGCCGCAAACGCCCCGCCGAATCCCGGGACGCCCTTCAGCGTCACCGCGATCGCGACGCGCGGGGCGCCCGCCGGGGCGAATGCGATGAACCACACGTTGTTGATCGCGGTGCCGATCTGTGTCTCGGCCGTGCCCGTCTTGCCCGCGACCGCCACGCCGGGGATCTGCGCCGAGGTCCCCGTGCCTTCGTTTACGACCGCCTGCATCATCGCGTCGACCGCCGTCGCCGTCGACGGCTTCATCACCACCGTCTGCAGATGCGCCCCGAAGCGTTCGACGGTGCGCCCGTCGCGGTCGACCACGCGGTCCGACAGGCGCGGAGTCATCAGCCGTCCGCGGTTCGCGACCGCGGCCGCAACCTCCGCCATCTGCAGCGGCGTCACCGCGAGTTTGTCCTGTCCGATCCCCATCCTGCCCACGTCGACCGCTTCGCTGGTCGGCGATATCAACCGCGAGCCCTCGTACTCGCCGCTCGAGGACATCTCCGTCGCGGGATAGTCGAGCGGCGGCTTGCTGTCGAAGCCGAAGCGGCTCATGTAGCGAGCGATCGTCGACTTGCCCAGGTGCTCCGCCACCTGCGCCCACACCGTGTTCACAGACTTCGCGAGCGCCTGCGTGAGCGTCAGTTCGCCGAAGCTCTCGTGGTTGTCGTTCGATAGCGGCACGCCCGAGATGCGGACACGGTCTTTGCCCGAGACGGTCGATTCGGGCGTGTACGCACGTGAGTCGATCGCCGCTGTCGCCGTCACCACCTTGAACGTCGAGCCGGGCGCGTAACCGAACTGCGTCGCCCGGTTGACCAGTCGCTCGCCACCCCCCGGCCGCGCCAGTGCCGCGTAGCCGCCGGGCGCGCGGATCGAGTTGGGATCGAAACTCGGCGAGGACGCCATCACCAGCACCCCCCCCGTGCGCGGGTCGAGCGCGACGATCGCCCCTTCGCGGCCTGCGAGCGCGTTCATCGCGACGAGCTGCGCGCGAGAGTTGAGCGTCGTGTACAGCGTGTCGCCGGTCCGCGTGCGCCCCTGCAGCTGGTCGAGGATGCGCTGGAGGTTCGTCCCCGTCTGCCCCGTGAGGGCCGCGTTTCGATACTGCTCCAGGCCCGTGTTGCCGAAGTCGATGTTCCAGTAGCCGACCGCGTGCGCGAACTCTTCGCGCGTTGGGTACACGCGCTCGTAGAACGCTTCGGCGCCCGGTGAGTGCGGCGACGGAGCGCTGCGCGCCAGCACCGTCCCGTCGGCCGCGAGAATGCTTCCCCTGTTGATCTCACGCTGCTCGAGCAGCGGCCGCTTGTTGAGCACGTTCGCACGCAGCGACGCCGCTTCGAAGATCGTCCAGCGCGACGTGAAGGCGATCAGCACCGCGAACAGCACCACCACCAGAGCAAAAAGACGCGCGATCGGCTGGTTCACCGTGCGCTCCTTCGCTCGCCGCGTCCCGCGCCGACGGCGGCCGCACCGGTCATTCGAGCTGCCCCAGTTCGAGGCTGTGCAGCAGCGTGATCGCGTTCCCTTCCGAGCGCAGCGAGTGATCGAGCAGCTCGCTGCGCCGCGCCGGCGTGATCGTAGAGGCGCTCACGCCTGTCACGTAGTCGCTCTGGTACAGCGCGACGTTCAGCGGCAGGCGGAACGGGACGCCGCGGAACAGCGTCACCAGCCCGCGGTTGTTCGTGCCGATGAAGTACACCGACTGAAGCGCCACGTACGCGCCGACGCAGACGAGCGCGAGCACCACCGCGAGGACCGCCAGCACCGTCACGCGCCTCTTTCGCGACCGTCGCGGGAGCGCGCTCTCGTGGGCGGGGCCGCGACGTGGCTCGCGCGCGCGCACCGGCTCGCGCGGCGCGAGAGTCTGGTCCGGGGCCGCGCCCGCACCCGCCTGCGCGACGCGCGACTCCGCCGGCTCCTCGCCCGCGCCCGCGCCCGGGAGCTCGGCGGGCGCCTCGCGTGATCGGGGTGCGTCGGTCCCCGCGATCTTCATCGACGCCGTCTGCGGAAGCGGGTCCTCGCGCGCGTGCCCGTCGGCGTCGCCCGGCGCGAGCGGCGCACGCTCGTCGGCGAGTCGCGCGCTCACCTCCTCGACGCGCACCAGCACAACCGAGATGTTGTCGCGGCCGCCCGCCTCATTCGCCGCCGCTATCAGCGCCTCGCCGATGTCGCGCAGCCGCGCGTGCTCGGAGAGCACGCGCTCGATCTCGTCCTCGCCAACCATCGTCGTGAGGCCGTCGCTGCACAGCAGGAAGACGTCGCCGGCGCGCGCGTCGACCGACAGCGTGTCGACGTCCACCGCGCTCTCCGGGCCCAGCGCGCGCGTGATCACCGATCGCTGCGGATGCTCGACGGCCTCCTCCGGCGTCAGGCGCCCCTCGCGGATGAGCTCATCGACGAGTGAGTGGTCGTCGGTCAGACGCTGCAGCTCGTTCCCGCGCAGGCGGTACGCGCGGCTGTCGCCGACGTGCGCGATTGAGACCGTCCCTGCGCCAACGTACAGCGCTGTGAGCGTCGTCCCCATCCCCGCCTGGTCGGCGTGGCGGTGCGAGCGCTCGTAGATGCGCGCGTTCGCGTCGCGCACGAGCGTCGCGAGCGCCGCCTCAGGTTCGGTGGGGTCGCCGATCCCCCGCGCGAACATCTCGACCGCGATGCGCGACGCGACCTCCCCGGCGCGCGCGCCGCCCATGCCGTCGGCGACGACGAACAGTGGCGCGCGCGCCAGCAGCGAGTCCTCGTTCGCGCGGCGCTGGCGACCCGTGTCCGTACCCGCGTACTGTTCCGCGACGCGCAGCATCAGATCGCCGATCTCCGCATTAGTCGACCTCGAACGTGAATTCGCTCTCGCCGATGCGCACGCGATCCCCGAGGTGCAGCGGCTGAGCGCCGTGCAGAAGCTCCTCGTTGAGATACGTCCCGTTTGTCGAGTCGAGGTCTTCGATCACGACGATGTCCCCCTGCGGGAACACGCGTGCATGGCGCGAGGATGCGAACGGGTCTTGGAGGCGGATCTCCGCCTGGTCGCCGCGGCCGAGCACGAGCTCGTCGTCGAGGTCGTAGATCATCCCGGGCTCGTGGCCCGGAGCCCGCTCGACGACGAGTCGCGGCGAGCGGTGCGTGAGCGGTGCGGCGCCGAGCGTCGACGCCGAGTAGAGACCCGTCGCATCCGGCGGAGGGGCCGCGGCCACAGGGCCGCCCGCCCCCGCGCGGCCTTCGCCGCGGCGCAGATCGCGCCCAGCGCTCCGTGCGACCCACAACACGAACAGATACATCACCGCGAGGAATCCGAACTTCAGCGCGACCGACACGGGCTCGAGTGTCGTCATCGCTCGTCGAAGCGCAGCGTCGTCGAGCCGAGCTCGATCTGATCGCCGCTCGCGAGCACCCGCGCTCCCTCGAGCGCCACCCCGTTGACCGCCGAGCCGTTCGTCGAGCCGAGGTCCTCCACCACCCAGCCGTCCGGTCCGCCGCGAACCGCCACATGGCGTCGCGATACGCCGGGATCGTCGACGACTATGTCGCATTCGCGGCTTCGCCCAATCGTCGCGCCGCGAGCCGGCAGGGGCTCACGCCGGCCGTCCGGGCGCACGAGCACCGCGTTCGCACGCTGCTCACGCGCCTCCATCAGCGGTCCGCGCACGCGCTCGGAGCTGCTCCACACCATCGTCTCGCCGCCCTTACCCGGCTGCGCCGCGCCTGGCTCACCCGGGCGCGGAGGGGCGCCCGCTCGCCCTCGCTGCGCGCGCGCCGCCTGCGCGCGGGCCGGCCCCGGCCGGTCGGCGGGACGTGCGAGCTGCGCCGAGATCCCGAACTCGCCGAGCGCGAGCTGCTCGTCGGTGTGGATCGAGATCCGCGGAGGCGTCGCGAGCACCAGCTCTTCCTGGCGCGCGTGCTCGAGCAGGTACGCCGCCAGTTCGTCGATCACCTCCTGCTCCACCCCCTCGTAGCGCGCGCGGTCCTGCGGTGAGAGCCACACCGAGTACTCGTTCGGAGCATACGTCCGCGACAGCGACACCTCGCGGTGCGCATCCATCTCGCGTGCCAGCTTACGCGCCAGTTCGACGGGACGGACCTCGGAGCGGAACATGCGCCCGAACGCGCCTTCGAGAAGGCCGGAGATTGCGTTCTCGACGCTCTTGAGGACGTTCATTGGGAGTCGCTGGGTGTCCGCGCCGCGTCCTGCGGGGCGGTCACCGGCCATGCTAGATGGTCGATTCGGACGCAACGCAGTGCCCGGCCGACGGCCGTGCCCGCAGGTTAGACTCGCTGTGTGACCGAACAAACCCTGCAAGCGCGCGCCGAAAGGCTAGCCGAGACCCACGTCCTCGGCGGCCCCAGCTGGACATTCCCCGCGGCCGCGCGTCACGGTCTCAGCGTGCGGCTGGCGCCCTGCCGCGTCATCCACCACCAGTACTGGCTTCGCGTCGCGCGCTGAGCGTGCCGAGCCTTCGGTTTCGCCTCGCGACAGCCGCCGACACCGACGCGATCGCGCGCCTGCACGCCGACAGCTGGCGCCGCCACTACCGCGGGGCGTACTCGGATGCGTTCCTCGACGGCGACGTCGTCGTCGACCGGATCGAGACATGGCGCGCGCGGTTGCGCGAGCATGACCCGTGCCGCTGCACGATCCTCGCGGAGCGCGCCGGCGTCATCGGCTTCGCCAACACGTACCTCGAACACGACGAGACCTGGGGAGCGCTGCTCGACAACCTCCACGTCGGCGCCGCGCATCAGCGCGAGGGGGTCGGCGCGATGCTGATCGCGCGCACCGCGGATGCGGTCGTCGAGCGGAGCCGCCGCGGATGGACGGGCCTGTACCTGTGGGTGCTCGAGCAGAACTGCGCCGCGCGCGCCTTCTACGAGGCGCTCGGCGCCTCGCCCGCCGGTCGCGAGCGCGCGACGCCGCCCGGCGGAGCGCCCGGCCGGTTGAACGGAGCGCCGTTCAAGCTGCGCTACTCGTGGGCAGACGCCGCCGCGCTGAGCGCGCGAGGTAGGGCATCGTGAGCTGGCCACGCGGCGACCGTGCCACCGGCCCACAGGCGCCTGCGCGGCTGAAAACGTCAAACGGGGCCGCGCAGCGCGCGTGCGCCGAGCGCGATCGCCGCGCCGAACAGCGCGCCCAGGATCGCCCCCCGCGGGCTCGCGTGCGTGACGCCCGCTGGCAGCGGGCCGTCGAGCG
>DATBCA010000139.1:0-2120 GCA_036270715.1 Solirubrobacteraceae bacterium | reverse complement strand
GCGGGCACGAGCGGGTACCAGTACCCGCGCTTGTAGTTGTAGATGAAGTACACCCGCGAGCCGCGCCCGTCGGGCGAGCCCTGCTGGCCGATCTCCGATCGGCCGCCCGCGCCCGAGCGGTCGATGAACGCGAACACCGCGCACAGCAGGCGATCGCCGTGGCCCGCCGCCTCGATCGCGCCCGACACCGCGTTGATGCCCACCGCGAGGTCTTCGACGCACGGCTTGCCCGCGGGGCTCGAAAGGACCATCCAGCGGTAGCCGTAGCTGTCGTCCTGCGTCGTCACCGTTGTGCCGCTGTCGCCCCCGGTCGCCTTGACGAGCTCCTCCATTTCCTTGAGCGTCGCTTCGAACTCGCTCGTCGCGAGCGACTGAAAGACGATCGCCGCGGTCCCGGCGGGGAAGATCTGATGCTCGGTTTCGAGCGTCACGTACGCCGTCGAGATCGCGAACAGGCGGTCAGGGGCCGGCCCCTTGACCTCGTGGCGCCCCGTGAGGATGTCGCGCAGGCCCACGGTCAGGTCAGGCGGCGCCCTGCAGCTGCGCCTCCAGCCGCTGGAGCGCCGCGAGGCGCTGCTCGAGCGGCGGGTGGTCGGAGAAGAGGTTGAACAGCGACTTCTTGGCCCGCGCCGGAATGATGAAGAACGCGCTCATGCTTTCGGCAGACCGCAGATCCTGGCTCGGCAGGCGCTCGATCGTGCCGCTGATCTTGATCAGCGCCGACGCGAGCGCGCTCGGGCGACCGGTGATCACCGCCGAGCCGCGGTCGGCCGCGAACTCGCGGTAGCGCGACAGCGCGCGAAGCAGCAGGAACGAGAGCGCGTAGACGACGATCGAGGCGATCACGATGATGAATACGTCTTCCTCCTCTTCGCGATCGCCGCCGCCGCCGAAGAAGAACGCGAACTGAAGGATGAGCGACGCGAGCGTCGCGAAGAAGCTCGCGAGCGTCATAACCATCACGTCGCGGTTGATCACGTGCGTCAGCTCGTGCGCCATTACGCCTTCGAGTTCCGGCGCGGAGAGCATGTCCAGGATCCCGCGCGTCGCGCATACCGTCGTCGATTTCTGCGAGCGGCCCATCGCGAACGCGTTCGGCATCGACGTCTCCATCACGCACACGCGCGGCTTCGGAAGGTCGGCCTGCACGCAGAGCCGCTCGATGATTCCATGCAGCTCCGGCTCTTGCGCGGGCGAGACCTCTTTGACGCCCATCGTCGACATCGCGAGTTTGTCCGACGCGAACAGCTGGAACAGCAGCAGCACGACCGCCACCGCGATCAGCACGCCCGCCCCCGCGCCCACCGCGAAGAGCACGCCGAGGAACACGACGTAGACGAGTCCGAGCAGGAACATCGTCAGCAGCATCCGCGCCTGAAGGCCCGTGTCTTTACCGAAGTTCGTGCGTGCTTTCGCCATACGCTGATTGTCGCAGACGCGCTTAACGCCCCCGAAAGACGCACGCGCGCGTTGCACGCCGCGAGAGCTCGCAGGCTGCTGGATACTTGCTCGGGAAATGTCCGCCGAGAATCTCGCAGGGGGGCGCATCTGCGACGGCGAGGCCGTGCGCCTCGACGTCAATCGGGATCGCGCGCGCGCGCTCGCAGATCTCAGGCTCGCAAGGAGCGACCTCGGACGCCGGCGCGGATGAAGCCCGAAATCGAAATCCTCGGCATCTCGATCAAGACGTTCGGCGTCGCGTTCGCGCTTGGCTTCATCGCGTGCGGCGGTCTCGTCGCGCGGCGGCTGCGCGAGCTCGGCCGGCCCGTCGATTGGGCGTACGAGATCGTCTTCGCGGCGCTCATCGGCGGCGTCGTGGGTGCGCGCGGCTACTACCTCATCCAGAACTACGAACGCGTCAAGCACGACCTCGTCGGGAGCGTCTTTTCGGGCTCGGGGCTCGTGTGGTATGGCGGCGCGATCGGCGGCGCGATCGCGGTGATCGCGTGGATGCGCTGGCGCAAAGTGCTCGAACTCCGGATTCTCGACATGGCCGCTACCGCGCTCGCGCTCGGCTACGCGATCGGGCGCATCGGCTGCCAGGTCTCGGGCGACGGCGACTACGGCATCCGCTCGAGCCTGCCGTGGGCGATGGGGTACCCGCACGGCACCGTGCCGAC
>DATBCA010000138.1:0-2568 GCA_036270715.1 Solirubrobacteraceae bacterium | reverse complement strand
GGCGGCGGCGGCCAGCGGCTCACGCAGAAGAACGACTCGAAGCGCTCGGCATCCAGGCGTGTGGCGGTCATCAGCGCGAGATGCTCGGCGCCTCCGTGGAGGCTGAGCTTGTCGACGAGCGTCACGACGCGAATCCGCCCTGCCGCCCGCGCACGATCATCAACCCGCGCGGGAGGGTCGAGGCGATCCATCGACGCGCCATGGTACTCACAGCGAAAACAGGCGCTACGCTCAGCGGCACGAACACCAAGCGGTGGCGCCCGCGTCCACGCAGCTGCGCGCCATGATGCGCCGGCGGGACGCAGCGGGAACTGACACAGCCGACGAATGCCTGAGGACGCCCACAGCGCCGAGGACGCGCAGCGCGCGGGCTCGGAGGCAAGCGACGCGGTAGCCCGGGGCGGCGCGGCGGGCAGCGTCGCCGGGCCGGGGGTCGATGCGCCGCCGGACGGCGCGCAGCGCGACGGCGACACGATCGGCGTCAACGCCGCGTACTCGCTGCTCGCCCAGATCGCCGGCGCGCTCTTCTCGTTCGTCCTCACCGTGTTCCTCGCGCGCAGGCTGGGGACGCACGGTTTCGGCGTGTACTCGCTCGCGCTCGGGATCGGCGCGCTGTTGCTGTTCCCGAGCGACCTCGGCGTGTCGACGGCGACGGCGCGGTTCATCGCCGAACGTCGCGGCGAGCGCACGGCGATCGCGTCGCTGCTCGCGGACGGCCTGCGGCTGAAGCTGGCGGCGAGCGTGGTGATGTCGGTGCTGCTGTTCGTGCTCGCGGCGCCGATCGCGTCGGCGTACGGCCTGCACTCGCTCACGTGGCCCCTGCGCGCGGTCGCGATCGCGCTCTTCGGCCAGAGCGTGATGCAGATGGTCAAAGTCTTCGCGGCGCTCGCGCGCCTGCGCCTGCAGCTCACGACGGCGATCGTCGAGAGCGCCGTCGAAACCGCGGCCACGATCGCGCTCGTGATCGCAGGCGCGGGCGTGACGGGCGCAGCGTTCGGGCGCGCGATCGGATTCGTCGTCGGCGGCGCGATGACGCTCGTCCTGCTCGCGCGCGTGGGTGGTCGGCGCTCGGTCCCGCGCAGCCTGCGCTTCGGAAGGCACACGCGGCGAATCGCCACGTATGGCGGCGTGATCCTCGCTACCGACGGCGCCTTCACGCTCTTCAACCAGATCGACGTCCTCATCATCGGCGGCTACCTGAGCGCGACCGCGGTCGGGATCTTCAGCGCGCCGCTGCGCCTGACGGGGGTGCTCGGCTACCCGGGCAATGCGCTCTCGAGCGCCGTCTCCCCGCGCTTGGCGCGCAACTCGCGCGAGGGGCCGAACGTCGCCGCGTTCCTCGGCGCGATGCGCACGCTGCTGATCCTGCAGGCGGCAACCACCGCGTTCGTCGTCGGCTGGGCGCCGCTGATCGTGCGGATCGTGCTGGGCACGCGCTACCACGAATCTGCCGAAGTCCTGCAGGTGCTGGCCCCGTTCGTCTTCCTGCTCGGGTTCGGGCCGCTGGTGTCGGGGACGGTCAACTATCTCGGCGAAGCGCGGCGCAGAGTTCCGATCGCGTTCGCGACGACGGGGGTCAACATCGTCATCGACTTCATCCTCGTGCCGCGGATCGGCGTCGTCGGCGGAAGCATCGGGACCGACGTCGCGTACGGCCTCTACGCGCCGGCGCACCTGATCATCTGCCAGCGTGCGCTCCACCTCGACCTGCGGACGACGGCGAGGACGCTCGTGCGGACGCTTGCGGCGGGCGGCGCGACTACCGGCGTGCTGCTGCTGATCGGCGCGCCGTTCTCGCAGCCGTGGCGCGTCGTGCTCGGCGCAATCGCGGGACTGGTCGCGTTCGTGCTGGTGCTGCTCGTGAGCGGTGAGACCACGCGCGACGAGATCGCGGCGCTGCTCGAGCACGCGCCGCGGTGGCGGGCACGGCGCATCCCGCGCGCAACCGTTCCGGCGCTGCCGGCGCGCCCGTTCGACCACGAGGGACGTGACGCGGCCACAGACGCGGTCCCGCCGCTCGCGCCCGACGCCGACGAGGCACGAGCGGCCGCGGACGCGGACGCGCCGTCGCGTCCGGAGTCCGGAGTAGACCGCGAAGGGCGATGACTGGAGCGCGAATGGAGGACGCACGCGAGCTGCGGGCTTTCTACGACGACTCGTACTCGCACGCCGGAGAGGCGGCGGAGCGCTACGGGCGCTGGCGCGCCCTGGGCGCGCTGCGCAAGGCGGACCACGTGATCGAGCTGTGCGCGCGCGCACGAGTGCGGCCGGCGCGCACGCTCGACATCGGCTGCGGCGACGGCGCGCTGCTCGGCGAGCTCGCGCGGCGCGGCTTCGGCGGGTGGCTCGAGGGCCTGGAGATCACCCCGGCGGCGGTGGAGATCGCGGCGAGACGCGAGGGCATCGGCCGCGTGGCGCTGTACGACGGCGTGCACATCCCCGCAACCAACGGCGCGTACGACGTCGCGATCCTCTCGCACGTCCTCGAGCACGTCCCGGAGCCGGCAAGCCTGCTGGCGGAGGTGGGTCGGGCATGCGCACACGTGGTCATTGAGGTTCCGCTCGAGG
>DATBCA010000137.1:0-2696 GCA_036270715.1 Solirubrobacteraceae bacterium | reverse complement strand
ACCCGGTGGAGACGCTCGAGGCGTCGGTCAAAGCGCTGACGCCCTCGCTCGAGGTCCGCTCGCGCCGCGTCGGCGGCGCCACCTACCAGGTGCCCGTCGAGGTGCCCGCGCGCCGCGCGCGCACCCTAGCGGTGCGCTGGCTCGTCGAGTTCGCGCGCCAGCGCCGCGAGAAGACGATGGCGCAGCGGCTCGCGAACGAGCTCTCAGACGCGCTCTCGCAGCAGGGCGGCGCCTACAAGCGCAAGGACGACATCTACCGCATGGCGCAGGCCAACAAGGCGTTCGCGCACTACCGCTGGTAGCACTCCTCGCGCACGCGTGAACGCCGCGCCGCGACCCGCCCGCTGACCGCGTCCTCACGCGCGAGCGTTCTAGACGGCCAGTCGCGCGCCCCTAAGCTCTCTTGGATGGCGTGGCGCGGCGCACAACCCGACACGGCCGCGGCGCCGCGCGGCGTCCACGTCGGCCCGTCGCGGTCAGAGAAGATCGAGGCGCACGTGTGGGTGATCTCGGGCGTGGTGATCCTCGGGATGATCATGTCGATCCTCGACACGACGATCGTCAACGTCGCGCTGCACACGCTCGGGCGCGACCTGCACAGCTCGATCTCGCAGGTCCAGTGGGTCATCACCGGGTACCTGCTCGCGCTCGCTGCGGTGATCCCGGTGACCGGCTGGGCGGCGCGCCGCTTCGGCGCCAAGCAGGTTTACCTTCTCTCGCTCGTCCTCTTCACCCTGGGCTCGGCCGCGTGCGGCCTTGCGGGCTCGCTTCCCGCGCTCGTCATCTTCCGCGTGCTCCAAGGCGTCGGCGGGGGGATGATCATGCCGGTCGCCCAACTGATCATGGCGCAGGTCGCCGGGCCGCGGCGGATGGGGCGCGTGATGGGAATCGTCTCGATGCCCGCGATGCTCGCGCCGATCTTCGGACCCGTCCTCGGCGGGGCGATCCTGCAGAACCTGCACTGGTCGTGGATCTTCTTCGTCAACGTCCCGATCGGCGCCGTCGCGCTCGTGCTCGGCTGGCGGATGCTGCCTCACACCGACTCCGGCGAGGCGGGCAAGCTCGACCTGCTCGGGCTCTTCCTCCTGTCCGTCGGCAGTGCGTCGTTCGTCTACGGGCTCTCAAAGCTCGGGTCGGGCGCCTCGCTCGGATCCGTCGCCGTGCTCGCCCCGTGCGCCGCGGGAGCCGCGCTGAGCGGCGCCTTCACGCTGCACGCGCTGCGGATCCCGCGCCCGCTGCTCGACGTCCGGCTATACCGCAACCGCGTCTTCGCCGGTGCCTCCTTCACGACCTTCGGACTCGGCGCCGCGCTTTTCGGCGCTCTGATCCTCGTGCCCCTCTACTACCAGGAGGTTCGCGGCCAGAACGTCATCGACACCGGCTTGCTCAACGGTCCGCAGGGTATCGGTGCGCTCATCGCGATGCCGGTCGCCGGGCGCGTCACCGAGCGACTCGGCGGTGGTCGCGTGACGATCCTCGGCGTGTCGGTCCTGATCCTCAGCACGATCCCGCTCGCGCTGGTCGGGGCGCACACCTCGATCGTCCTCATCTCGCTCGTGCTCGTCGTTCGCGGCCTCTCGATCGGTTTCTCGTTCATGCCCGCGATGTCCGCGGCGTTCGCCGCGATGCGCCCGGACCAACTCTCGGACGCGACGCCGCAGCTGAACGTCGTCATGCGCCTCGGCGGCGCGATCGGCACGGCGGTGCTCGCGGTGGTGCTCCAGCGCGCGGGGGGGAGCGCGCACGCGCACGGCCCCGTCAAGCTCGCACACGCCTTCGACACCGCCTATTGGTGGGCGCTCGGGATCGCCACGATGGCGCTCATCCCCTCCTTCATGCTCCTGCGCGCGGAGCGGCCGCGCGGGCCTGCGGCGGCCGCCGGCGTGGTGCACGCGCCGGGGGAGCACGGCGAGATCGCGGCCCAGCCCGTCGAGCCGTTGGGGGCCTGAGAGCGGCGCGCGCGGGCGCGCCGAAGCACCCTGCAAGGGCGCTGCCAGGCAAGCTTCGCGGCCCCGAAATCGCCCGGATTCTTTGCTATATTCAGTGTTGCCGCGGGCGCAGGCACACGTATGCGCAAGCGCGGGTTTGGGCGCAGAAAATGGAGACTTCACCCGGATAGCGAAAGCGGACGGTCCACGAGACCAGCAGCGCGCGTGGGCCCGAGGGGGCCCATTTTTTTGCCCCGAACTCAAGCGAGCGCGCTGGATACACGATCAACACGCAGCACGACCCCCAACAACCCTCCCCCACCGCCGACACCCTCCAGCGAGACCATGCCACGCAAGTACACACTCGAGAACACCCGCAACATCGGGATCATGGCGCACATCGACGCCGGCAAGACGACGACGACCGAGCGCATCCTCTACTACACGGGCCGCACCTACAAGATGGGCGAGGTGCACGAGGGCGCGGCGACGATGGACTGGATGGAGCAGGAGCAGGAGCGCGGCATCACCATCACGTCCGCCGCGACGACCGCCGAGTGGGAGGGCCACCGCATCAACATCATCGACACGCCCGGCCACGTCGACTTCACGGTCGAGGTCGAGCGCTCGCTGCGCGTGCTCGACGGCGCGATCGCGCTGTTCGACTCCGTCGCCGGCGTCGAGCCGCAGTCTGAGACGGTGTGGCGCCAGGCGGACAAGTACGGCGTCCCGCGCATCGCGTACATCAACAAGATGGACCGCATCGGC
>DATBCA010000136.1:0-4069 GCA_036270715.1 Solirubrobacteraceae bacterium | reverse complement strand
CGCTGGCTCGGACAGCTCGACTCGCTACCGACGGTCAGCGCGCTGCGCGAGCACGCCAACACGATCGTCGAGCAGGTGCTCGCCGAGAACGCGGGCGCGTGGGAGTCGGCTTCCGCGCGCGACCTCGCGCGCGTGGAGGCGATCGCGCGGGCGGTCATCGGCAGACTTCTGCACGAGCCGACGATCCGGCTGCGCAGCTTCTCCGAGGAGCGCGGGCACGGAACGCTCGAGCTCGTGCGCGAGCTGTTCGGGCTCGACACAGACGCGACCGCGCAGGCTGCGAGCGGTCGCGAGGGGGATCTCGCGGAGGTGCACGACCTGCGCTCGCGCCGCGAGAACCCGCCGGGCCGCTCACGCCGCTGATGCGCATCGGCACACGTGCGAGAGCGCTCGCGCTCGCACAGGCGAGGGGCGTGGTCGAGCGCATCGCGGGCGCCGAGCTCGTGCCAATCTCCTCGCCCGTGGAAGCCCACGCGCCGGGCGACAAGTCGCGCTTCGTCGCGGGCCTCGAGCAGGCGCTCCAGCGCGGCGAGATCGACGCCGCCGTGCATTCCGCGAAGGACGTGCCCGGCACGCTCGCGAGCGGCCTCGAGCTCGTCGCGGCGCCCGCGCGCGCGGCGGTCGAGGACGTGCTGTGCGGCGCGTCGGCGATCGAGGAGCTGGCGGCCGGCGCGCGCGTCGGCACCAGCAGCCCGCGTCGCGCCGCGCAGCTGCGCGCTGCGCGCGAGGACCTCGAGGTGGCCGAGCTGCGCGGCAACGTCGACACCCGCCTGCGCAAGCTCGCGGACGGCGAGGCGGATGCGCTCGTGCTCGCCCGCGCCGGGCTTCAGCGACTCGGCCGCGAGGATGCGATCGGCGCGGTGCTCGACCCGGCGCGGTTCGTCCCCGCGCCGGGACAGGGCACGCTCGTGCTGGAGGCCCGCGCGGGCGACACGCGCGCGCGCGAGGCGCTCGCTCCGCTCGGGGACGCGGACACTTTCGCCTGCCTGCTCGTCGAGCGGGCGCTCGCCGCGGCGCTGGACGCGAGCTGCGAGCTGCCGCTCGGCGCCCTCGCGACCGTCGCCGCGGGCGGCCTGCGCCTTCGCGCGTGGGTCGGCGCCGCCGACGGCTCCGCGTGGATCCGCGACGAGCTGCTCGGTGAGCGCGCCGAGCCGGAGGCGCTCGGGCAGGAGCTGGCGCGGCGCATGCGGCTCGTGGGCGCCGACGAGGTCCTGTACGGCGCGGGTGACGGTCGACGAGCCGGGCGGATCACGTGAGCTCACACCCGCGGGGACGCGTGTACCTCGTCGGAGCGGGACCCGGCGACCCCGGCCTGCTGACCGCGCGGGGGCTCGCGCTGATCGCGGCAGCGGACGTGATCCTGTACGACCGCCTCGTCGGCGAGGGCGCGCTCGACGGCGCGCGCGCGGACGCGGAGCTGCTGTTCGTGGGCAAGCAGGGCGGCGGCGACGCGGTTCCGCAGGAGCTCACCGAGCAGCTGATGGTCGCGCGCGCGCTCGACGGCAAGACCGTGGTGCGCCTGAAGGGCGGCGACCCGTTCGTGTTCGGCCGCGGCGGCGAGGAGGCGCTCGCGCTGCGCGCGGCGGGCGTCGAGTTCGAGGTCGTCCCGGGCGTCACCGCGGGGGTGGGTGCGCTCGCGTACGCGGGGATCCCCGTCACTCACCGCGGGCTCTCCAGCGCGGTCGCGTTCGTCACCGCACAGAGCGGCAGCGAGGACGCGGGCCCCGGCTCCGGCTCGTGGCCGGACTGGCCCGCGCTCGCCGTGTTTCCCGGCACGCTCGTCTTCTACATGGGCGCCGCGCGGCTCGCCGAGATCGCCTCCTCGCTGATCGCCCACGGGCGCGCGCAGGACGAGCCCGCGGCGGTCGTGCAGGCGGGGACGCTGCCCGCGCAGCGGACGGTCACGGGCACGCTCGCGACGATCTCGCGCGAGGCCGAGCGCGCGGAGATGGGCGCGCCGCTGCTGCTCGTCGCGGGCGCGGTCGCGTCGCTGGCCGGCGAGCTCTCGTGGCTGCCGCCGCGCCCCCTCGCGGGTCGCACGGTCGCGGTCACGCGCGCGCGGGCGCAGGCGAGCGCCCTCGCGAGCCGGCTCGAGCTGCTCGGGGCGCACGTCGTGCAGGCGCCGGCGATCGCCACGCGCGTGCTCGAGGCGGACGTGCCCGAGCTCACGCCCTACGACGTCGTATGCCTCACGAGCCCGAACGCCGTGAGCGCGCTGTTCGAGCGGCTCGCGGCGTCGGGGCGCGACGCGCGCGCGCTCGCGGGAACGCTCGTGGCGGTCATCGGCGCCGGGACCGCGGCGGCGCTCGCCGAGCGGGGCGTGCTCGCCGACGTCGTGCCCGAGCGGCCAATCGCGGAGTCGCTCGTGGAGGCTCTGGCCGAGGTGCCGATCGCGCGGGTGTTGATCGCGAGGGCGAGCCGCGCGCGCGAGGTACTCCCCGACGCCCTGCGCGCACGCGGAGCCGAGGTGGACGTGCTCGCGCTGTACGAGACGCTGCCCGAGCCGATCGCCGAGCGCGAGCTCGCGCGGGCGCTGTCGGCCGACTACGTGACGTTCACCTCCTCCTCGACGGTCGCGAGCTTCCTCGACGCGGCCGCCCCGCGCACGCTCTCGCGAACGACGCGCATCGTCTCGATCGGGCCGGCTACGAGCGCGACGCTCGCCGAGCGCGGGCTGCAAGCGCACGTCGAGGCGGTCCGCCACGACATCGACGGCGTGGTCGACGCGCTGCTCGCGGACGCCGCGTCGCGGGACGGCGGGCCGCGGCGGTGAGCGCGCCGCTGATCACGTTCCTCTCCGACTACGGATACGCGGACGAGTTCGTCGGGGTGTGCCACGGAGTGATCGCGGGCCGCTGCCCGCGGGCGCGCGTGATCGACATCACGCACGCGATCCCCGCCGGCGACGTGCGCACGGGGGCGCTCGTGCTCGCCGACGCGCTCGCGTACATGCCCGCCGGGGTCCACCTCGCGGTCGTCGATCCCGGCGTCGGGGCGCGCGGCCCGATGGCGCGCGCCGCCGTCGCCGTGCGCCCGGCGCGGGCGCCGCAGCGGCTGCTCGTCGGCCCGGACAACGGCCTGCTGGCGCTCGCGCTCGAACGCTTCGGAGGAGCGCTCGAGGTGGCGGAGATCTCGGCCTCCAAAGAGCGCCTGGAGCCGCTCTCGCGGACGTTCCACGGCCGCGACATATTCGCCCCGGTCGCGGCCGCGCTGGCCGCGGGCGCGGAGCTCGAGGACGTAGGCGACCCGTTCGCGCCCGCGGCGCTCACCGCGCTCGAGCTCTCGCGCGCCGAATACGGCGGCGGCGGGCTCGTGGCGCACGTGCTGCGCGCCGATCGCTTCGGCAACCTCGTGCTCGACGCGACGCCCGCGGAGGTCGAGGTGATGACCGGGGAGGGCGAGGCGGACGTCGTGCTCGTTACGGCCGGTCGCGGCCACCGCGCGCGCACGGCCGGCGCGTTCGCGGAGGTGCCGCGCGGCGAGCTGCTGCTCTACGAGGACGCGAACGGCGCGCTTGCGATCGCCGTCAACGGCGGCTCGGCCGCGGTGCTGCTGCACGCGGGCGCCGGCGCGGAGATCCTGGTGCGCCCGCTGTGAGCTCCGCACCCGCCGCGCTCGGCGCGCCGCGCGTGCACCTGCGCACGACCTCCTCGACCAACGACCGCGCGCGCGAGCTCGCGCTCGCCGGCGCGCCGCACGGGACGCTCGTGACCGCCTCGGCGCAGACCGCTGGGCGCGGGCGCGGCGGGCGCAGCTGGTCGGCGCCGCCGGGAAGCTCGCTGCTCGTGTCGCTACTGCTGCGCTCGCCTCCGCGGCTGCTCCCGCTCATCGCGCCACTCGCGGTCTCCGACGTCGCCGGAGCGCAGGCGCGCATCAAGTGGCCGAACGACGTCGTCGTCATCGACGGTGAGCAGCTGCGCAAGCTCGCCGGCATCCTCATCGAGGGGCGCCCGCAGGAGGGGTGGGCGGTCCTCGGCATCGGCCTGAACGTCGCGGTCGAGCTCGCCGACCTGCCCGCCGAGCTGCGCGCGACTGCGGCAACCCTCGGCCTGCCGCGCAGCGAGATCGA
>DATBCA010000135.1:0-2373 GCA_036270715.1 Solirubrobacteraceae bacterium | reverse complement strand
TACGCCTCGCACGGCTGCGTGCGTATGCGGATTCCCGACGTGATCTCGCTGTACGCGCGCACGCCCGTCGGCACGCCCGTCTACATCGTGTAGCTCGCGCGACTCGAGATCGCGCCGCCACCGCCGCGCGCTTCGCCGACGGACTACGGCCCGAGCAGACGTTCGCGGTATTCGCGGTTGGCGCGACGCTCGCCGCGGATCTGGATCGCGATCATGACGAAGATCACGTTCACGATCACGCCGATGCCGAGGAACGTGGCGATCAGGCCGACGTCGACGCTGACCGCTTTGCTGACCGCCAGCACCATTGCCGGGAAGGCTACCAGCGCCTCGCGGCGCGTAAGCGGTCGGCGCCCGTGCGCATCGGCAGAGGGTGCCATAGTGTGCCGGGATCGAAAGCCCCGAACTTGCCGCGCGGGGGCGATGCGCGCGGCGGGCGCTGGAGAGGTGCCGGAGCGGTTGAACGGGCGCGACTGGAAATCGCGTAACGGGGGTTGACCTCGTTCGAGGGTTCGAATCCCTCCCTCTCCGTATCGCTCTTGCGAGCAGATGTCAGACGACATCCGCTGGATCAGGAGCTACGTGCTGGCCGAGTACCGACGGCCGGGTCGGCACCATCTGCATCTACGAGGCAAGCGGCCCACAGGCAATTCGTGAGCACGCGGCGCGGGCGGACCTGGCCGCCGACGAGATCATCCCCGTCGCCGACACCGTCGTCGTCAGACCGGACCCGCAAGGCGCCGCCGCGTAGGCGCCGCCGTCATCGCCGCTAATCGCTCTCGAGCCCGAGCGTGCGCGCGGTGGGCGACTTCTGCACGGCTCGGTGGTCTGGGTTCGTACCCAGCACGCGGTCCCCGATGTTCGAGCTCACGCCCATCCAGTAGCCCTCGTTCTTGAAGTGGTGCAGGCGGTGGTTGCGCCAGATGGCGCGGTACCAGCGCGTCTTTGGCACGTACGGGGTGTGGATGAGGAAGTGCGACCACTCGTAGCGGAGCAGCCCCGCGTACGCGAACACGATCCCGGTGAGCGTCAGGGGGAGTACCGAAGCGCCGGCGGCGCTCGCGAGGGCGAGCGTGAGCAGCCACATGACGATCGCGATCTGCACGAGGAAGCTCACCACCTCGATCCTGCGCAGGAGCACGCGGTCGAGGTCGGAGGGGGCTTGATGGTGGTTGCGGTGCTGGATCGAGCCGTAGAGCTCGATGCGCCGCCCGAACATCTCGATCGGCGGCAAGTGCAGGAGATATTTGTGGATCACCCACTCGACGAACGGCTGTGCGGAGAAGAGCACGAGCGGCGGGATCGCGTCTCGCCACGACCAGCCGCCGACGTAGATGCGCGCGGCGAGCGCGCCCGCCACCGCTGCGAGCGCCGCGCGTGGGGAGGAGTGCCCCATGAACTCGCGTACGCACGCGGCGAGCGTCGTCAGATCCGTGCGCTTGGACGTCAGCGCGCGCTGATAGGACGCCGGTACCTGCTGCGCACTCACCGCGCGGCCCTCCGCGGACGCACTTCCGACAGCGCACGGGCGAAGCCCCGGGGAGGGGTGAGCGCGTCGCGCGTCGCAGCGGCCGCTCGCTCGCCGTCGCGGGCGGCGATCGCGTCCGCGATCGGGCGGCGGTAGTCGCCGCGCCGGAGCTCGCGCTCGATCCACGGAACGCTGAACTGCGCGTACGCATGCACCGTGCGGATCAGGCTGTTGAAGGCGAGCTGGTAGGCGAGGTTGTCCGCGCCGTCGATCGCGCGCTGCCAGAAGCGCTGGTCGAGATCGAGCAGCCCGGCGCCCTCGCGCACGCGCGCGAGCTCCGCGGAGAGCTCGAGCAGATCCGCGCGCACCGCGGCGTCGGCGCGCTGCGCGCACAGGCGCGCAAGGTCCGAGCCGATCCCCGCTCGCATCTCCAGGGCGGCCGTCAGCACAGGCGCCAGCGCGTCGAGCGCGTCGGAGCGCTCGGCGAGCACCGCCAGCAGGTCCAGACCGCCACTGTGGCGGAAGTCGAGCACCCTCGTGCGCCCGCCCTGCGCGACCTTGACGAGGCCGATCTGTTCGAGGCGCTTGACCGCCTCCCGGACGGCGTGGCGGTTGACGCCGAGGATTGCGCTGAGCTCGCGCTCAGAGGGGATCGTCGCGCCCGGCTCGTACGCGCCGCTGACAATCTCGGCGGTCAGCTGCTCGAAGACCTCGTCGGGGAGCGAGCGCTTGTCGATCGTCTGTAACGCCATCGCTCGGCAGCTTAGCAGCTGGTCCAACCAGTTGTCAAGATGAGGAACGAGGCGCTACGCGCCTACCGCGGCGACTAAACGTCGCGGCGAGCGCGCCGGCTGCCCCGTGGCTTCAGCGCGCGCGAAGCATCGCGCGAACGGTCTCCTGGAAGA
>DATBCA010000134.1:0-9453 GCA_036270715.1 Solirubrobacteraceae bacterium | reverse complement strand
CGGCAGGAAATGTTCCGTGCAAAAGGTCTGTTCGGCGATGCTCGGCGTCGCCTGGTCTCCGTCGCCGCCCTGGAAGTTGCTCCCCGGCAGCGCGCACGTGGAGGCGGTGCTGAACGCGGACGCACTACGGGCGTCGTAGGCGGCAAAGACAAGCGACAACGCGCCCGCCACCACGCACAAGATGAAGCGCGAACGTTGTGAGGTGACGCGCGAGCGGAGTGTCGCCATTGCCCTTTCCTACCTTTCGACCTGCACGAGACCGGTTGTTGGTCCGGCGATGATCGACCCGGCTCGACGCGCCCACCACTGCGCGATCGTCTAGGCCAATGAGCGGTTGGTCTAGTTGCACGCGGCGCAAACCTGTGCGGCTCGCACCAGCGCTATCCAACGCGATGGGTGGGCTGACACTCGCCTGAAACGCGCGAACGCGCGCGCAGCGGTCGCGACGAGTCACGTGGGCGATGCGGCGGAGGCGTGGGCGGCGGCGCTCGCGCGTGCGTGGTGGCGGCGGCGCGGTAACGCACAACCGGGACGCCGCTGGTCCGGAGCTACGTGCGCTCGCTGTCGAGCATCGCCATCTGCGTCTCGGGGTAGCGATCGCCGGCGACGTCCTCGAGCGGGACGGCCTGCTCGAGCGCCGCGCGATCGTCGTCGCCGAGCGTGACGTCGAGCGCGCCGAGAGCCTCGGCAAGGCGTTCGCGGGTGCGCGCACCGATGAGCGGCACGATGTCCTCGCCGCGCGCGAGTACCCACGCGATCGCGACCTGCGCGACGCTCGCGCCGATGCCGTTTGCGATCGCGCGCAGCTCCTCGACGAGCTCGAGGTTGCGCTTCCGGTTCTCCTCGCTGAAGCGTGGCGCGTGCGCGCGAAAGTCGCCGGGCTCGAGCTGGCGGTCGGCGCTGAAGTGACCGCTTATCAGCCCGCGGCTGAGGACGCCGTAGGCGGTGATGGCGATGCCGAGTTCGCGACAGGTGGGCAGGATCGCGTCCTCGATCCCGCGCGAGATGAGCGAGTACTCGATCTGCAGGTCGCAGATGGGATGCGCGAGCGTGGCGCGGCGGATGGTGTCGGCTCCGACCTCGGAGAGGCCGACGTAACGCACGTAGCCGGCGTCGACCATCTCTCCGATCGCGCCGACGGTCTCCTCGATCGGGACGTTCGGGTCCACGCGCGCCGGGCGGTAGATGTCGACGTGGTCGACGCCGAGGCGCGTGAGCGAATGCGCGAGCGAGTTCTTGACCGCGGCGGGTCGCGCATCGACGCCGAGCCACGAGCCCTCCGGCGCGCGCAGGGCGCCGAACTTGACGCTCAGCAGGTACTCCTCACGCGGAACGCCCCGAAGCGCCTCCGCGATCAGCAGCTCGTTGTGGCCCATCCCGTAGAAGTCGCCCGTGTCGAGCACGTTGATGCCCGCGTCGAGCGCCGCGCGGATCGTCGCGATGCTCTCCGCGCGGTCAGCGTGGCCATACATCCCGGACATGCCCATGCAGCCGAGGCCAACGGCAGAGGCCTCCGGGCCGATCCTGCCGAGTCGTCGCGTCTGCATCGGCGCCGTTCTAGCAGAGCCGCCCGCGCGCCTTGCGCGCACGCGCACGCGCGCGGCACCTCCATTCGCGCACGTCCCCCCCGAACACGCTCAGCGCAGAGGCCGCGAGCGCCGCTCGACGCAGAGCCCGCGAGCGCGCTCAGCCGCGGAGCGCTACCCGTGCCTGTGCTCAGAAAGCCGCGCGTGGGCGAGCTCTTCGGCTGCCGCGAGAGGCGTGATCGATGCACGCTCGGCGTGCTCGAGGATCCGCGCGAGGTCGTCCTCGATCCTCGCGACGCGCGCGAGGGCGACGTCGGGGTCGTACCCGGTGAGCTCGAGCGAAACGTTGATGAGGCCGCCGGAGTTGACGATGAAGTCGGGCGCGTAGAGGACGCTGCGTGCGTGCAGCACGTCGGCGACGCCGGCGTCGGTGAGCTGGTTGTTGGCGGAACCGCAGACGATGTTCGCGCTCAACTCCTCGGCGAGCTCGGTGTCGATGACGCCGCCGAGTGCGCACGGGGCAAGGACGTCGACCTCCGCGCGCAGCGCGTCGCGCGGCGCGAGCCACCTCGCGCCGAGCTCGTCTGCGAGCGCGCGCTTGCGCTCGTCGACGTCGGAGAGCACGAGGCCCACGCCTTCGGCGTGCAGGCGACGCGCGAGCGGCTCGCCGACGTGGCCGACACCGACGATCGCGCAGCTGCGCCCGCGCAGGCCCGCTGAGCCGAAGTGCGCCCACAGGCACGCGCGCATCGCAGCTTGCACGCCGATGGCGGTGAACTCACCGGGGTCGCCGCTGCCGCCGTGTGAGGCGGGCGCGCCGACGACGAAGCGCGAGCGGCGCGAGAGCACGTCCATGTCGGCGGAGGTGGTGCCGACGTCCTCGGCGACGATGTAGCGGCCGTCGAGCATGTTCACGGTTTCGGCGAAGTCCTCGAGCAGGCGCGCGCGGGAAGTGCCCGTTAGATCAAGGTCGAGCGGGGGGAAGATGACGGACTTGCCGCCTCCGACCTCGAGGCGCGCGGCGGCGGCCTTGAGCGTCATCGCGGAGGAGAGTCGCAGCGCGTCGTCGACGGCGTCCTCGAGGTTCTCGTAGCGCCACAGCCGGCAGCCGCCGAGCGAAGGGCCGAGCACGGTCGAATGGACGGCGACGATCGTGTGCGCACCGGTGCGCGGTCCGCGGCGAACGAGCAGCACCTCGTGCTCGGAGGCGTCGGGGCGCTCCGCGCGCGCGTGGAGATCGTCGAGCGAGGCAGAGACGGCCATCAGGAGCTCTCCCAGCTCTCGATGCGCGCGCGGACGGTCGCGAGGAACCGCGCGGCGAGCGCGCCGTCGAGCGCGCGGTGGTCCCACGACAGGCACAGGTAGGCCATCGGGCGGATCGCGATCGAGTCGCGACCGGCGCCGTCGGTGACGACGACGGGCCGCTTGACGACAGCCTCGAGGTCGAGGATCGCGACCTGCGGCTGGTTGATGATCGGCGTCGAGGCGAGCGTGCCGAAGGCGCCGGGGTTGGTGATCGTGAACGTCCCCCCGCGAACGTCGTCGTGGCTGAGCTCGCCGGCGCGCGCGCGCTCGGCGAGCTCGGAGACGCGCCGCGCGAGCCCCTCGGGCGCGAGCTCGTGCGCGTCGCGGATGACGGGCACGATCAGCCCGTCGCGCCCGAGCGAGATCGCGATCCCGAGGTGCACGGCGCGATGCAGCGTGAGCGACTCGCCGTCGAGCGTGGCGTTGAGGTCGGGGTGAACGCGGAGCGCGTCGATGACCGCGCGCGCGACGAACGGCAGGTGCGTGATGCCGAGCGCGCGGCGCGCGGATTCGACGCCCGAGAAGTCGGCCTCGACGATCGACGTGCAGTGCGCGGCGGTGTGCAGCGAGCGGACCATGTGCTCGGCGATCGAGCGGCGCATGCGCGAGAGGCGTTGCGGGCCCTCGCCGGGCCCCTCGACGTACGGGCTCTCGATGTGGAGGGGCGGCTCGCTCGGCTGCGGTGGCGCGCTCGGCTGCGCCGGCTCGCTCGAGACATCTCCACCGCGCTGCTGCAGGAACGCGAGCACGTCCTGCTTGCTCACGCGCCCACCGCGGCCCGTGCCGCTCACCCGCGAGAGGTCGACGCCCTCGCTCGCTGCGATGCGCTGAACGACGGGCGAGTACGCGCGGCGCTCACGATGCGCCGACGCCCCGTTCGTGCGCGCTTGCGCCGGTTCGGGCGCATGCGGCGCCACGGGCCGCGCCGGCTCGGTCTCCGCTGACGGCTCGGCCTGCGCCGCGGGCGCGTCGAGGTGCTCCTCGGGGTGCCGGCCGATCTGCTGGGCGATCTTTGATCGGCGGTCGCCGGCGCCGGCGTCGGTGGCGATGCGCGCGAGTACGGTGCCGACGGGAACGGTCTGTTCAGGCTCGACGAGGATCTCGCTCACGCGTCCCGTGGCGGGTGCGGGCACCTCGCTGTCGATCTTGTCGGTGGAGATCTCGCAGATGGTCTCCTCCGCCTCGACCCAGTCGCCGACGCGCTTGTGCCAGCCGACGACCGTGCCCTCGGCCATCGAGACGCCCATCTGCGGCATGGTGACGGCGACGAGCGTGTCAGTAGGCGAGGAGCTCACGGCATGCCTCCTTGATGTCGTCGGCCTGCGGCAGCACGGCGCGTTCGAGCGGCGGCGAGAAGGGGATCGGGACGTCGGGCGCGGCGACGCGCACGACGGGGCCGTCGAGGTACTCGAAGGCGCGCTCGGCGATCAGCGCGGCGACCTGCGCGCCGGCGGCGCACGTGGCGTTGGCCTCGTCGACGATCACGACCTTCGAACAGCGCGCTACGGAGTCGAGGATCGCGTCCTCGTCGAGCGGGACGAGCGAGCGCAGGTCGAGGACCTCGATGCACGCTCCGTCGAGGTCCTCGGTGGCGTCGAGCGCGCTCCACACCATCGCGCCGTACGCGATGACGACGAGGTCGGAGCCGGCGCGCGCGACGCGCGCGCGCATCGGCGTCTCGTACACGCCCGCTGGCACCTCGCCCTTGACGCGCCGGTAGAGGTGCTTGTGCTCGCAGAAGCACACCGGGTTGGGGTCGCGGATCGCGCTGATGAGAAGTCCCTTCGCATCCTCGGGCGTCGCGGGCGCAACGACCTTGATGCCGGGCGAGTGCATGAACCACGCCTCGGGGTTCTGCGAGTGAAACGGCCCGCCCGAGAAGCCGCCGCCGGTCGGCAGGCGCACGGTGATCGGCACGGCGAGGCCCTGGCGGTAGTGCATCTTGCCGGCGACGTTGACGAGCTGGTCGAAGCCACATGAGATGAAGTCCGCGAACTGCATCTCGCAGACGGGTCTCATCCCCACGACCGCGGCGCCGACTGCGGTGCCGATGATTGCGGACTCGGCGAGCGGGGTGTCCATTACGCGACCCTCTCCAAACTCATCAAAAAATCCGTCGGTGACCTTGAACGCTCCGCCGAAGGCACCGATGTCCTCGCCCATCACGAACACGCGGTCATCCGCGCGCATCACCTCACGCAGGCCGTCGGAGATCGCTTGCAGGTAGGTCATCTCAGGCATCGCGCGCCTCCCGGAAGCGCGACCACGGCGCGTGCCCGTCGCCGAGCGGCTCGGCCTCCCCCGCACAGAAGACGCCGTCGAGCGCGCCGGCGCCGTCGGGCATGTCCATCGCGAGCGCCTCCTGTGCCGCCCCCTCGACCTCCGCGGCGACCTGCTCGCGCAGCGCCGCGACGTCGACGCCGAGCGCGCGCACGCGCTTCTCCTGGCGGTCGATCGGGTCGCGCGCGCGCCACTTCTCGATCAGCTCCTGCGGGACGTAGCGCATGTCGTCATGCGCGGCGTGCCCGTGCATGCGCATCGTCACCGCCTCGATGAGCGTCGGCCCGCTGCCGGCGAGCGCGCGCTCGCGCGCGCGGCGCGTCGCTTCGAACATCGCCTCGACGTCGTTGCCGTCGACGCGCTCGCCCGGGAAGCCGTACCCGCGCGCCCGTTCGACAGGGTCGACGGCGAACTGCAGGTCCAGCGGCGTGGAGTACGCGTACTGGTTGTTCTCGAGCACGAAGATCACCGGCAGCCGCTGCACGGCCGCCCAATTCATCGCCTCGTGGAAATCGCCGCGCGAGGTCGCGCCGTCGCCGACCCACGTCAGCGCGCAGCGCGCTTCGCCGCGCAGCCGGAACGCCATCGCCATACCAGTCGCGACGACCATCATGTCGGGCAGCATCGACACCATGCCGACGCACCCGAGCTCGCGATCGCCGAAGTGCACGTTGCCCTCGCGCCCGCCCGTCACGCCGCCGGCGCGGCCCATGTACTGGCCGAAGATGCGCGCGGGCGTGACCCCGCGCACGAGGTGCGCGGCGAGGTCGCGGTGCAGCACGCACAGCCGGTCGGCGGGCCCCATCGCGAACGCCGCGCCCGTCGACACGGCCTCCTGTCCGAAGCCGTCGTAGAAGGAGCCGGGTACGCGGCCCTGCTTGTAGAGGCTCATCGCGCGCTCCTCGATGCCGCGCATCAGCAGCATGTACCGGAGCAACGCGACGCGATCGTCGCTTGAGAGGTGCTCGCCCGTCGCCGGGATCTCCGCCGCCCGCGAGCCTAATGTCGTGTCAGTCGCCATAGGCGTTCGCCCTTTCTCGGTCCCGTCGGGATCTCCGAACCGGGCCCGTCCGGCGCGTTCAGGGATCTCCATCGGCGCCGCTGACAACCAGCTATTCAGTTGTGGCGGATGTTGCAATATCCGCTGAAGCCATCTTACGACGAGCGCGGGTCGCGCGCGCAGGTCCGACGCTCGCGCGCGTGCGGCCCGCGCCGGAGCCCGTGAAGGCGCTCGCGCCCTCGCGCTGGCGCTTGACCTCACCGCCTCAGCGCACTACCTTGCTCGCTTCTCTGACTGCTCAGAGCGCCGAGTTTCCCGCCACCTGACGGGGGTAATAACGACCGGAACTCGACGAGAACCAAGGAAAGGATGGAGCAGATGAAACGGATGTTTCTGTCGCTCGTGCTCGGCGCCGCCGCTGCGAGCGGCCTTCTCGCCGGCACCGCCGCTGCATCGGGCCCCGCCGCTCCAGGCAAGCGGCTGGTCGAAGTCAACTGCGAAGGCCTCGGCGCACTCACCGTGTCGATAGCGCGAAGCGAACACGCGAACGGTGCCGGTCAGGTGGTCGGCGCGAAGGCGCACGGGATTCCGGTGTCGACCACGTTCACGGTCACGGACACGACCACCAGCACGGTCCTGTTCAGCGAAACCGAATCGAGGTCGAGCGGACCCGCCCACCAGAACCAGAGCTCTGTCGGGTGCAAGTCAGCGCCGCTGGAAGAAGAAGCATCGAAGTTCTTCGCCGGCGGCCCACTGCCGCCGGGCGTCGCGGCGACGGACACGATCCGCGTCGAATTCGAAGTGCACATCGTCCCGAAGACGTAGCGACGATCAAGGAACCGGATGGGCCCACCGGGGCCCATCCGGTTTCATATCCGTAGCCGCGCGAGCGTGTCGGGATCGATCGTGAGGTCCATGCCGACCACGCGGCCTTCGCTGACCGTGAACTTGACGACCGAGCGCAGCCGCCCGCCGACCTCCACGACCGCGCCCGCCTGACCGTCGACGACCGCCGCTTTGGCAAACGGCGCGAACGGCGTCCCGCGCGCGAGGATCACGTTCGCGACCTCCTCCGCGCCCGTGATCTCGATCCCGCCCGCGGAGAGATCGGTGCCGCGGTCAGAGCGGAAGACGATCTGCGGGTCGAGCACCGCGAGCAGCCCCTCGAAGTCGCCGTTGCGCGACGCGGCAAGGAACGCGTCGACGACCTTGCGCTGCTGGGCGAGGCTTTCGGCGCCCGCTTGCGGCTCGACGCCGCGGACGCGCCGGCGCGCGCGGCTGGCCAGCTGGCGCGCGGCGGCGGGATTGCGCTCGACGATCGGGGCGATCTCCTCGAACGGCACGCCGAACATGTCGTGCAGCACGAACGCCAGGCGTTCGGCCGGCGAGAGCGTCTCGAGCACGACCAGTAGCGCGATGCCGACGGAGTCGGCCAGCAGCGCCTCCTGCTCGGGGTCGCTCGCGTCTTCGAGCGTGACGCTCGGCACGTCGAGCTCGTCCTCGCGACGCGCCGAGCGCGCACGCAGCATGTCCAGGCACACGCGGCTCACGACCGTAGTCAGCCACCCGCGCAGGTTCTCGACCGCGCCGGTGTCGCTGCGCGCGAAGCGGATCCACGCCTCCTGCAGCGCGTCCTCCGCCTCCGAGCTCGACCCGAGCATCCGGTAGGCGACCGCACGTAGGTGCGACCGCGCCTCCTCGAACTCCTCCGTCTGCCACTGGTTCGCATCCATTGGTCACATCCTCGCGTCGTGGGCCGTCAAGTGGATGACGAGGCCGGAACACGAGATGTGACCGGACCTGAGCAACGAACGGAGATGACCCAATGAACGCGATCGAAGTGCGCGGACTGCGCAAGACATATCCAGGAGGCGTCGAGGCGGTAAAGGGCATCGACTTCGACGTGCACGCGGGCGAGGTCTTCGGCCTGCTCGGGCCCAACGGCGCCGGCAAGTCAACGACGATCGGCATCCTCACGACGACCGTCGCACCCGCGGGCGGCAGCGCGCGTCTGGCGGGCTACGACGTCGTCGAGCAACCGCTGAAGGCGCGCGGCGTGAGCAGCGTCGTCTTCCAGGAGGCCGTCGTCGACGGTAGCTTGAGTGGCCGCGAGAACCTCGAGCTGCACGCGCGGCTGTGGGGCGTCGAGGAGGCGCGCGCGGGCGAAAGGATCGAGGAGCTCTCCGAGCTGCTCGGGATCTCCGAGCTGCTCGACCGCAAGGTCGAAGGCTACAGCGGCGGCGAGCGGCGGCGCCTCGAAATCGCGCGCGCGCTCGTATCGCGCCCGCAGGTGCTGTTCCTCGACGAGCCCACCGTCGGCCTCGACCCGCGCATCCGCCACGAGCTGCTCGACGCGATCGCGGCGCTGCGCGCGCGTGAGGAGATGACGGTGCTCGTGACGACGCACTACCTCGACGAGGCCCAGCGTCTCGCCGACCGCGTGGCGATCATCCGCGACGGCGAGATCGTCGCGCTCGACAGCCCGCACGCGCTGCTCGAGGGACTCGGTGAGGAGGTCCTCGAATTCCGCGTCGACGGCGACGTCGAGAGCGCGCTGCGCACGCTGCGCGAGCACGGGCTCGCGGGCCCCGACGCGTATGCGGTCGGTGCGCGCGCGACGATCCCGCTGCACGAGCACAGCGCCACCTACGCGCTCGCACTAGTCGGAGAGGCGCGCGTGAGCGCGCTCGAGATCCAGGTGCGCGCGCCGACGCTCGACGACGTCTACATCCGCGTCACCGGCAACACGAACTAGCAACGACCGACTTAGACAGGAGTCAGACATGTCCGCCACATCCGTAGCTCAACCACTCTCCCTCCCGGTACCGCGGCGCACGCGGCGCTCGAGCGCGCTGTTCACGCTCGCGCGGCGGCGCGCGATGCTCACCTCGCGCACGCCGCGCCAGATCGCGGTCCCGCTCGTGGGGCCGGCGATGCTCGCGCTGATCCTCGCGCCGGCGCTGAAGAAGGCGACCGGCGGCCTTCACTCGCACATCGACTACACGTCGTTCGTCGGCGTCGGCGCGATCGGCCTGGTGATCCCGCTGAGCTGCGTGTTCGCGGGGCTGAGCGTGCTCGTCGACCGCCACACCGGCGCGCAGCGTGAGCTGCTCGCCGCGCCGATCCCGCGCGCGTTCCTCGTGCTCGGGAACATGGCCGTCGCGCTCGTGCTCGCGGCGCTTCAGGCGCTCGTCGTCGTGGGGCTGTCGGCGCTGCGCGGCGGCAAGTTTCACGTCACGGGCGCCGGCGTCGCGTGGTTTCTCGGCGCGGCGATCCTGTTCACGGTGTTCATGTACGCGCTCGCGGAGACCGTCGCGAGCAAGGTGACCAAGGAGGAGGACT
>DATBCA010000133.1:0-4993 GCA_036270715.1 Solirubrobacteraceae bacterium | reverse complement strand
TCGCGGTGGCGGTCCAGTGGAGCGTGACGCCGCTCAGCCAGAGCGATGGAGCCGCGCGGTCCGCGGCGAGGCGCAGCGCCAGCCGGCGCTGACTGCGGTGGCGGAGGAGTAGCGCCAGCCGGCGCTGACTGCTCTGGTGGGGGAGCAGCGCAAAGGCGCTGCCGGCAGCAACGCCCGCCGCTGCGAGAAGCACCGGCGCGAGGACGCACAGCCGGCACGCGAATCGGCGCTCCACGATGCGACGACGCACGCGTGACGCTCGCCGGGCTCGCGCCCGGCGTTCGGCCCACACGACGGCACTAGGCTCGACGACTGGACTGCGCGCCATGATCCTCCCCTTTGGTCGTCGTGCCGGTTCGGCGGGACTTCGGCGCTCGGGCGAGCACCCTCGCCCTGGAGCCCTCCTCCGAATCGCGCGCCCCGTTGGGCGCCGGTGGCGAGTTTTCCGCGGTCTACGCGAGGATCGAGACGATTTGGACGCTTGATCGAGTTTGCGGCACCTATGGCCCGACGAGGTGGTCGTCCGGTCGGGTCCGCCGCGTCGCCCGAAACCGACGCCAGGGAGGCGCGCCGGCGGTGCGCCCCGGCGCTGGGCGGGGCGGGCGGGCGTCTAGCATTGCTGCAATGGCGCGTGACTACCTGAAGGCGATCTCCGAGCGCGTCGTCGTCTACGACGGCGGGATGGGAGCGACGCTGGAGCAGTTCGACCTCACCAGCGAGGACTACGGTGGCCTGGCCGGCAAGTGCCACGAGGCGCTGGTGCTGCACCGCCCCGACGTGATCGAGGGCGTCCACCGCTCGATGCTCGAGGCCGGAGCCGAGGTCGTGGAGACGGACACGTTTCAGGGGTCGCGGATCAAGCTCGACGAGTGGGGACTCGGCGAGCACACGCTCGAGATCAACACGAGCGCGGCGCAACTCGCGCGCCGGGCCGCGGGCGATGACCGCTACGTCGCCGGATCGATCGGGCCGACCGGCCATCTGCCCGCGTCCGAAGATCCCTCGCTCGGCCAGATCCGCTTTCCGCAGCTCGTCGAGGTGTTCACCGAGCAGGCGCGCGGGTTGCTCGACGGCGGCGTCGACCTGCTGATCATCGAGACAGCGCAGGACATACTCGAGGTGAAGGCGGCGATCTTCGGGGCGCGCGCGGCGTTCGCGGCGACGGGGCGCACAGTGCCGATTCACACCTCCGTCTCGCTGCTGCCGAACGGCGGCAAGATGCTGCTCGGCACCGACATCTCGGCGGTGCTGTGCACGCTCTCGGCGCTGAGGGTGGACGTGATCGGCCTGAACTGCTCGACGGGCCCCGAGGACATGCGCGACGCGATCCGCTTCCTCGGCGAGACGTGCGCGCTGCCGGTCGCGTGCATCCCCAACGCCGGCCTCCCGTTGCAGGGCCCGAACGGCGAGACGATCTTCCCCGAGCAGCCGGAGCCGCTCGCGGAAGTGCTCACGGAGTTCGTCGAGCGCTACGACGTGGGCATCGTCGGCGGGTGCTGCGGGACGACGCCCGCGCACATCGCCGCGATCGCAAAGCGCGTCGGCGGCCGCGCCGCCGCCCCGCGACCGGCGCCGCGCCCGGCGCACGTCTCCTCGATGATCGCCGCGACGCCGCTCGCGCAGGAACCCGCGCCGACGATGGTCGGCGAGCGCGTCAACTCGCAGGGCTCGCGCAAGGTGAAGGAGCTGCTGCTCGCCGACGATTACGACGGTCTCGTGACGATCGCCGAGGACCAGGTACAGGGGGGCGCGCACGTGCTCGACCTGTGCGTCGCGCTCACCGAGCGCACGGACGAGGACGAGCAGATGCGCCTGCTCGCCAAGAAGATCTCGCTGACGCAACCCGCGCCGATCCAGATCGACTCGACCGAGCCGGAGGTCATCGAAAGGGCGCTCGAGCAGGTTCCGGGGCGCGCGATCGTCAACTCGGTCAACCTCGAGGCGGGTCGCGCGAAGCTCGACCGCGTAGCGCCGCTCGCGCTCGAACATGGCGCCGCGCTGATCGCGCTGACGATCGACGAGGTGGGCATGGCGAAGACCGCGCAGCGAAAGCTCGAGATCGCCAAGCGCATCCACGAGCTCTGCTGCGTCGAGCACGGCCTCGATCCGGAGGTCCTGATCTTCGACTGCCTCACGTTCACGCTGACGACGGGGGACGAGGAGTGGCGACCGTCGGCGCTCGAGACGATCGCCGGGATCCGCGCGATCAAGCAGGAGATTCCCGCGGTCAAGACCTCGCTCGGGGTGTCCAACGTGTCCTTCGGCGTGTCTCCCCCCGCGCGTGCGGTGCTCAACTCGGTCTTCCTGCACCACTGCGTCGAGGCGGGGCTCGACCTCGCGATGGTCAACCCCAACCACATCACGCCGTACTCGGAGATCAGCGAGAGCGAGCGCGAGCTCGCGGACGACCTCGTCCTCAACCGCCGCGAGGACGCGCTCGAGCGGTTCATCGCGCATTTCGAGTCCAAGGGCGAAGAGGACACCGCGCACGCGGCCGCCGACCCGACGGAGGGCATGGAGCCCGAGGAGGCGCTTCACTTCCACATCCTGCGCCGGCGCAAGGAGGGCGTGGAGGCGCAGATCGACCTCAGCGTCGAGAAGATCGGGGCGGTCCCCACGCTCAACGACGTGCTGCTTCCGGCGATGAAGGAGGTCGGCGACAAGTTCGGCGCCGGCGAACTGATCCTTCCGTTCGTGCTGCAGTCGGCCGAAGTTATGAAGCGCGCGGTCGCGCAGCTCGAGAAATACCTCGACAAGCTCGAGGGCTATACGAAGGGCACCGTCGTGCTCGCGACGGTCTTCGGCGACGTGCACGACATCGGCAAGTCGCTCGTCAACACGATCCTCTCGAACAACGGCTACACGGTCGTCGACCTCGGCAAGCAGGTACCGGTGCAGACGATCCTCGACGCCGCCGTCGAGCACGACGCGACCGCCATCGGCCTCTCGGCGCTGCTCGTGTCGACCTCCAAGCAGATGCCAGCGTGCATCGCCGAGCTGCACTCCAAAGGGCTCGAGTTCCCCGTGCTGATCGGCGGCGCTGCGATCAACCGCGCGTTCGGCTATCGCGCGCTGTTCCCCGGCGGGCGCGAATCCGACGAGATCTACGAGCCTGGCGTCTTCTACTGCAAGGACGCCTTCGAGGGCCTCGCGGTGATGGACCAGCTGATCGACGCCGACGCCCGCGGCGCGCTCGCCGAGAAGCTGCGCGGCGGGGCGCGCGAATTTCGCGCGAAGGGCGACCGGCCCGAGGAGGAGGCGAACTTCGCCGACGACTCCGTGCGCTCGGCCGCGCGCACCGACGCGCCCGTCCCCACGCCGCCGTTCTGGGGCGTGCGCGACGTGCCCGTCGACGTTGAGGAGGTCTACCGCCACCTCGACACGCACGTCCTCTTCAAGCTGCACTGGCACGGCAAAGGCGTCAAAGGCGACGCCTGGCAGGCGCTCCTTCGCGACGACTACCGCCCGCGCTTGGAGCGCATGTGGGCGCAAGCGGTCGGGCTCCCCGGCGCCGACACCGACGGCGCGGAAGCCCATCAGCCCTACATCCACCCGCGCGCGCTGCTCGGCTTCTTCCCGTGCTACGCGCTCGGCAACGAGATCGTCGTCCTCGACCCCCGCGATCGCCGGACCGAGCTCACGCGCTTCGTCTGCCCGCGCCAGCCGAAGGGCGATCGCATCTGCCTCGCGGACTTCTTCCGCCCGGCGGTAGACGGCGCTGCGCCGGCAGAGCTCGACGTGGTCGCGTTGCAGGCGGTGACGGTTGGCTCGCAGGTGACCGAGCTGATGGCGCGCCTTGAGGCCGAAGACAAGTTCACCGAGCACCTGTTCGTGCACGGCCTCGGCGCGCAGACCGCCGAGGGGATCGCCGAGTGGCTGCACTACGAGGTGCGCCGCATGCTCGACATCCCGCTCACGCAGGGTCGGCGCTACTCCTGGGGCTATCCCGCCGTGCCAGACCAGAGCGAGCACCTGAAGGTCGACCAGCTGCTCGACCTGGCGCAGATCGGCATGCGCATAACCGACGGCTACGCTCCCGATCCCGAGCAGTCGACCCTCGCGATCGTCGCGCACCACCCCCAGGCGATCTACTTCGGCACGCGCCAGGGGCGCCTGCTCCCCGACGGTTCGCCCGACGACGTCATCCGCGGCTCGAACCGCGACCCCTCGCTGGCCATCGCCTCCAGCGGTGCTCTCGAGCTCGACGACGAGGATCCCGCCGACGGCGCCGTAGAAGCGGAGGACGCGCCCGCGATGGCGGGCTGAACGACTCCTCGCCGGTCACGGACCGCTTGCGAGCGTCCACAGGATGTTCACGCGATAGACCTCTCCGCTCGGGAGAGCCTTGAGCGTCGTTGGCGCGCTCAACTGGAGGCTCGTCGCGGACCAGCCCGTGGTCGTCCACGTCCCTTCGCTCGTTTCCGCGGAGACGACCTTCACCGCCGAGGCGCTGTCGAGCGCGCACGACGCAGCGCACTGGAGCTGCGGTGTGCTCCCCGTGCTCCCCAACTGGCCGCTCATCGAAGCTCCCGTGCTGTTGAGGCGCAGCGAGTTCGCCGCGAGCGCGTGCCCGCCGGTGACGTAGCCTTCCGCGTCCGGTCCGCAACTCGCTTTCGGGCAGTACTGCGCGAACACGGCGCTCTTCCCTGTCCCCGATTGCCCGTTGACGGTGAGGTTCCAGCCCGATTTCACGAGTCGCGTGTCGGAGACCGCGAAGTTCGTCATCGCCGTCGAAAGCGTTTGAGACTGGGCGTTGAGCGTCAGTGGGGGGAGCGTCGGAAGCGCAGGTGGGGTGCTGAATTCGAGGTTGAGGATCCCAAGCGCGCCCTGTGGCAGAGCAAGCGCCGCGCACTCAAGTATGAGCGCGAGTACGAGCGTCGTTCGCCGCGCGCCGGTCCTCACATCGTTCGCGGCTCGTGCCGAGCTGAGGGCTCCGTTCGCGGCTCGTGCCGGGCTGAGGGCGAGGATGGCGGGCTCCATCCTCCGCCTCCTC
>DATBCA010000132.1:0-8512 GCA_036270715.1 Solirubrobacteraceae bacterium | reverse complement strand
CCTTCGTGCTGCTGCTGTTCGTGCTCGCGCTCAACCTGTTGGTCGACTGGATCGCGCGCCGGCAGTCAAGTGAGCAGGGCAGCCTCACCGCCGCCTACGGGATCGTCTGACCGCTCGCTACGCCTCGGAAACGTCTCCCTCTTCACAAACGACCCCGCGGGCGGTACCCTCCCCTCACTGAGCTGATGAGAAAAGTCCATTCAATCCAGAAAGTGGCCGATGTACGCTGAGAGGGCGCGCGAGCGGACGCTGTACGACGCATCGCCGGACCGGACCGCGCCGGTGCCCGCCCTCGATCGTCCCGCCGTTGTGCCCCCGGTGCGCACGATCGTCGTCGACCGCCCGCCCGCGGTCGCGGTCCCTCCGCAGGAGCGCAACGCGATCCGCAGCGCCTCCTCTCCGGGCCCCGTTCGTCTCGAGCTCGAGGGCGTGAGCATCCACTACGAGGCGCGGCACGCGGTCAAGTCGGTCTCGCTGCGAATTCACCAGGGCGAGGTGCTCGGGCTGATCGGCCCGTCGGGCTGCGGCAAGACGACGCTGCTGCGCACGCTCAACCGCCTCACCGAGCTCACGCCCGGGACGCTGCGCGGCGGGAAGATCCTGCTCGACGGCGAGGACATCCACGACCTCGTCGACACGTCCCTGCGCGCGCGCGTTGCGATGGTCTTTCAGCAGCCGAACCCCTTCCCGATGTCGATCTTCGACAACGTCGCATTCGCGCTGCGCGAGCAGTCGCGTTCGCGCCCCCGCCGCCGTGAGCTCGAGCCGCTGGTGATCGACGCGCTCACGCGCGCGGGCCTCTACGAGGAGGTCCGCGGCGAGCTCGACCACCCCGCGCTGCGCCTCTCGGGCGGGCAGCAGCAGCGGCTGTGCATCGCCCGCGCGATCGCGCTGCGCCCCGAGGTGCTGCTGATGGACGAGCCGTGCAGCGCGCTCGACCCGATCTCGACGGCGACGGTCGAGAAGCTGATCGGCGAGCTGCGCCGCGACCTCGCGGTGGTCGTGGTGACGCACAACCTCGCGCAGGCGCGCCGGATCGCCGACAAGGTCGCGTTCATGTATCTCGGCGACCTCGTCGAGTACGGCACTGCCGAGCAGGTATTCGACGAACCGCGCGCCGCGCGCACGCGCGAATACGTGCGCGGAGCGTTCGGGTGAGGAGCGCGTCTTCCTCGCGCACACGCGGCGGGGGCGAAGCGTGAGCGTCTCCTCGGCCGCATCCGAGCAGGCGTACGGGACGTGCGCCAACTGCGGTTCCGCCCTGGTTTCAGACCAGCGCTACTGCCTGGAGTGCGGCGTGCCCGCCTCGCCCGTGCGGCTTGCGTTCCTCGACGTGCTCCAGAACGACGAGGACGTCGACCGGCAGGCGTCCGCGGCCTATGCGGGCACGGTGCTCAGCGCAGCGGGGGTGCTTCCGCCCGCGGATGCATACCGCCACTCTGGCGTGAACGGGTGGCTGCGGCGCAACTCCGGCGTCCTCAGCCTTCTGTCTGTGCTCGCGTTGTGCCTGATCGCGGGTCTTCTGATCGGCCACTGGGCCTCCCAGGGCACCCCGTCGAAGCAGGTCGTCGAACTCAAGGGCCTGCCCGCGTCCACCGCGTTGCCTGCTTCGTCGACCGCTCCCGCGAGCTCCTCGACAACGACGAAATCGACAGGCGCGAAAGCGGCCGCCAGCTCGAAGGCGGAAGAAGAAGCCGAAGAAAAGGCGGAAGCCAAAGAAACGGCCGCGGAAAAAGCGCCGCCGCCCGCAGCGAAAAAAGTGAACCTCAACAAACTGAGCAAATCGACGGGCAAGAAGCACCAGGAAGAAATCGAAGCCAACGGCGCGGCGCCGATCGAAACGGGTTAGCGCCATGGTCGGTGGACCCAATGGCGACTCCGCAAACGCCGGCCCAGATACGCCGACGGTCGATTTCGCCGCCCCATCGGCGGGCGCGATCGTGCCCGTTCCCCGGCCCGGCGGCGACGGCTCGCTGAGCGCGCTGCGCCACCGCCGCCGCGCGCTCGCCGAGCGCGTCGCGACGCTCACCTGGGACCTCGGCGGCCTCGCGTACGAGATGGCCGTGCGCGACCACTACCGCCTCGACGTCCTCTCGCGGCGCGCGGCCGAGCTGCAGCGCGCCGACGCTCAGCTCGGCGAGGTCCAGCGCCTGCTTGCGAGCGCCGAGACGGGCATCGGCGGCACATGCCGCTCGTGCGGCGAGGTGCACGGCCGCGGCGCGTCCTACTGCTGGCACTGCGGCGCGCCGCTGCTCAGCGAGGCGACGCCGTCCGCGCTCGACGCAAACGCCTAGCCGCGCGCGTCCCGAAACGTGGCTCTCGTCGTAACGCGCGCGCGCGCGGCACCTCCATTCGGGATCGACAAGCCGTGCGCAACGCCGACGCCGGGATCGACCGCACCGCGCGCATGCGGGCCGGCGCCGCGGTAGCTACATCGCAAACGGGTCGCCGGGGTGCACGCGGTCGATCTCGAACCACATGCACACCGGGTAGCGCGCGGTCTCGATCGCCCAGCGGTCGGCGACCTCGCGCAGCAGCACGACGTCGTAGCTCGGGTACTCGCGCTCGAGCGGCAGCGAAAGCAGCTTTCCCGGCGCGAGGAGTTCCACGCGCACGTCGCGCGGGCGCATCCACACGCGCACCTCGACGCCCGGACCCGTCTGTGGCCGGCACCACTGCACGGCTCGCGTGACGAACTCGCTCGCGAGCAGCAGCACCGACTCGCGCAGGCCGACCGAGCCGAACTCGAGCCTCGCGAGCTGGTTGCGCGCCGCGCTGGGCGCGCGTGCTCCGAGCTCGAGCGAGAACTCGAGGTTGGGGGCCGCGGTCGCGAGCTGCATCTAGATCCATTGTGCCCCGAACAGAAGCCCTCAATCGCGAATTGCGGACACAAATGGACGCTTGAGAGCGCGATTGCGGGCTCGGCGTACGCGAACAAGCGGCAGCGCTCACTCGCGCTCGCCGGCCGCGTCGAGATCCGGCGGCGGAGCGGCAGGCTCTTCGTCGTCCTCTTCGCGCTCGGCTCCGTCATACAGCGACTCGCGCGCGAGCTCCTGGCCGCGCGCGCCGAAGAGCTTGATCTCGAGCAGGTCCCCGCGGAAGTCGTCGGGGGCGATGAGCGTGAAGCGCTCGCCGGCGAGCTCGCACTGATCGACGGTGATCCCGCCCAGCTCGGCGGTCGCGATGCGCCCGCCGGAGACGAGCGGATGGCCCCACACGAGCGTCATCGTCGCGGTCGAGCCCGCTGGCCCGCGCCACGTCCCGATCGCCTCCTCGCAGACGTCGAGCTTCCACTGCGGATTGCGCTCGGCGGTCTCGTCGGTGAAGTCGACGTACGCGCTCAGCTCGCTCGGCTCGCCCGACGCGGCGGCGATGAAGCGCACGTAGCCGAACAGCTCGTATCCGTTCTCCGTCGGCGCGGTCGCGGGCACGTACGTGCGCCCGTGCCAGGTGCGGTCGGGATAGAAGACGATCTCTCCGATCGCGCCGAGATCGGCCCCTCCGTCGTCGACCTCGCCGAGCGTCGCGACCAAGAGCTCCTCGAGGCGCTCGCGCCAGCGGCCGTACGGCAGCTCTTCCTGCGGTGGCTCGGCGGCGAAGCGGGGTACGAAGCGCTCCTCGGGGGCCATCTGCCGAGAGAAGCCTATGCCTCGCGAAGGATCGCGGCAGCGTCCTCGGGCGCGACGATGTTGAGGTTCACACCCGTGGCCAGCTCGAGCCCCGCGAGATGCACGAGGCGCGGCGCGATGTCGATGCGCCAGCAGAAGTGATCCGCGCCGCGCGGCGCCGTGCGTACCCACAGGTTCAGCGGCGGGCTCGCGCCGAGGTGGCGCTCGAGCCGCCGCAGGCCGTCGTGCAGCAGCGCCGCGCCCGTCGGTCCGTCGTCCTCGAAGCGCGCGCGCGGCCGTCGCGGCGCGAGCATCAGCTGAAACGGCAGGCGCGAGGCGTAGGGCGCGATCAGCACGGCCTCGTCGTCGATCGCGACGACGCGCTCGCCGAGGCGAACCTCCTCGGCGATGAGGTCTCCCAGCAGGTCCTGCCCCATCGTGCGCGTCGCGTAGGCGCCGGCGCGCTCGCGCTCCCGCGCGACGGCCGCGGGCACGAAGTCGAGCGCGTAGAGCTGCGCGTGCGTGTGCGGCAGCGACGCGCCGCCCTCGCGCTGCTCGTTGACGATCACGACGACGTACGCGCTCTGCGCGTGCGCGCGCATGCGCTCGCGCCAGGTGTCCACGGCGGCGGCGACCTGCTCGACGGGCAGCTGCGCGAGCGCGAGCACGGGCTGCGGGCCGTTCACGATCACCTCGTGCGCGCCGGTCGCGGGCCGCCCCACGAACAGGTCCGGCGGTGCGCCGCGCCCGCCCGGTTCGCCGGCACTGCTCGACGCGCCGTCGCCCGCCGCCTGCTCGCGGCGACCGAGCGCGGGGTACAGGTTCTCGACGACGCGCACGGTCCACCCGCGCGAGTTCGCCGCGCCGCCTGCCGGTCTGACCGCGTACAGCTCCGGTGGCGTGCGGTCCTCGTTGCCGTCCGCGAAAGGGTCGCTGCCGGGGTCGAGCCGCACCGTCTCGAGCTGGTGTGGCGAGAGCCCGGGCTTGCCCCCGGGGCGGCGCGAGCGCTCTCCGGCGACGATCGTCACGTCGCCGCTCAGCGGGTCGATGCGGAGCTCGGGCACCGGCTCAGGAGCTCAGTCGATCGAGCGCGTAGCGTCTGACGTCCCGTTCGAGCTCGGACGCGCTCGCGTACGGCCCCTGGTGGATGTACTCGTCACCGCGGCTGTCGTAGAAGGCGGTCACGGGCGTGAACGCGGAGTCGGTGATCGCGCTGCCCGCCTCGCCGCTCGGATCGTAGTAGCTGGGATAGGCGACCGGATGGCCGCGAAGGAACGACGCGCCGGCGGCGCGGGCGCTCTCGCCTGAGTCCAGGCCGAGGAACGCGACCCTCGAGCCCAGCGACACGGAGGCCTGCGCGAAGGCGCCGAACTCCGACCGGCAGGGGGCGCACCAGGAGGCCCACTTGTTGATCACGAGCGGGGTCCCGCGCAGCGAGTCGATGCGCGTGCGCGCCGCCGCGAGGCCGCCGGGAAGCAGATCGCCCGCTTGTGCGTGCAGGCTCGCCAGCGCGGTGGGCGAACCGGCGAGGCGCGCGCGCATCTGCGCCAGCGAGAGGCGGCCGCCGGTCGCGCGCGCGCTCGTGTGCGAGGCGAGCTCGATCAGCCCGACGGTGAGCAGCGCCAGCAGCGCAACCGCCGCGCCGGCGCCGAGTACGCGCGAAGCTCTCATCGCGCGACAGCGTCGCAGATGCGCGAGCACTTCAACGTTGCCTGCGCGTGCTATATCCTGGGAGTACGGGTGACGGTCCGGCGCCGCGAGCGCCTGGCAAAAACGGCGTCAGCTGGGCGCCGGTCCTCTAAGAGCCCCGCCGAAGCCACTTCTGCGGCGGCTACGTCTCGAAGTCGAGAGCCTTAATGGCCGAGTCCACTTCAGTGGCCCTCGCGGCCGCGTCCATTCCGAGTTCCGCCGACATCAAGCGCGCGGAAAAGCTCGTGCGCGAGCGTTTCGTCCACGAGGGCGAGGACCCCGCCGTCGCGCTCGCGGCCGGCACGCCGCGACGCCGCGCGCTCGACGCGGCGCTCGCGCAGCTCGAGGCGGACCCCAAGGCCAAGCAGCCGTCGACCGCTTGGAGGCGGGAATTCTCGCTGCTGCTCGGCCTCGAGCGGGTGCTCTCGGAGGAGGAGCCGCACCTCGCCGACGGCACCGTGCTCTCGGCGCACCAGGTCGACGCGCTCTCGGGCACGCTCACGGCGCTGCTCGCGGCCGCGCAGAACGGCTCTATGGCGAACGGCGCCGGCGCGGGCGCCTCGCCCGAGCTGCTTGCCTCGGCGGACATCCTCGGCCCGGACGACGACGACCTTTCGGGTGCCGGCGATCGGGCAGCGGCGGCACGCAATGGCGCTGCGACTCGAGAGGCCGCCCGCGATGAGGAGGATGAAGAAGACGAGGACGACGATGTCTCCGACGAGGACGAGGACGCTGACGACGAGGACGCGGACGACGAGGAGCTCGAGCCGGTGGGGGTCGCGCCGGATGAGGAGGACGAGGACGACGACGACTTCGAGGACGACGACGAGCTGCTCGGCGATCTCGACAGCGGCGGCGATGAGGCCGACCAGGACAGCTCGGGCGAGTCCGACGACGAGGTCCGTGACTGGGCGGACGACGGCGACGCCGACGCGATCGCGGAGGCGCCCGAGGATCCCAACGCGGCCAAGCGCTTCTGGTTCGAGCACGCGACCGGCGCGGGCAAGACCGTGGCGGCGCTCGGGTTCGTCGAGGCCTCGCAGACGGGCGGGGTACTGATCCTGACGCACCGGCGCAACCTCGTCGACCAGTTCCACGGCGAGCTGCGCGACCGCGGCTACGCCGAGCGCATCAGCCGTGCGCTTCTGAAAGGCGAGGATTCGGCCAACGGCCCCGTGACCGTCGAGACCTACCAGTGGTTCGTGCGCAACGCCGGCGAGATCTCGAGCGCGTACACGATCGTCATCTGCGACGAGGCGCACACGGCGCTTGGCGAGAAGACGAGCGCGGCGATCCGCTCGTGGACCGGCCCGCTGTTCATCGGCATGACCGCGACCGGCGCGCTGATCGCGCGTCACGTAACCGACCTGTTCCCCACGCAGACCTCGCGCTTCGACCTCGCGCTCGCGGCGCGCCGCGGCGTGATCGCGCCGCTTCGCTGCGTGCGCATCTCGCCCGGTGTGGGCGTGCGCACGATCGCCAAGGTGCCGCTGCGCCGAGGTGAAGTCGACACCGAGTTCGACCAGGAGGAGCTCGCCAAGCTGCTGGACCAGCAGCCGTTCAACGTCGCCGTCGCGAATCTCTACAAAACACGCTTCAACGGCGTGCCCGGCGTCGTGTACGCCGCCGGCGTGCGCCACGCGTACAACCTCGCCGAGGCGTTCAAGGCCGAGGGCATCAAAGCGCGCGGCGTCTCGGGCGAGACGCCCAAGCGCGAGCTCGCGGAAATCCTCGCCGCGTACGAGCGCGGCGACGTCGACGTGCTGATCAACGCGCAGCTGCTCGCCGAGGGCTGGAACAGCCCGCGCGCGACGGTGTGCATGCACCTCGCGCCGACCGCCTCCAAGCGCATCTACCAGCAGCGCGTCGGCCGCGTCACGCGCCGGCACCCCGGCAAGGAGGCGGGTCTCGTCGTCGACTTCGTGCACCCGGCCACCAAGCACGACGACCCGGTCGTGACGCTGCACTCGCTGCTCGACCGCGACGTCTACCGCGGCGGCGCGATCGTCGTGGGCCCCGTGCGCCGCGGGCGCGGGCGGCGGATGCGCGTGGAGCGACGGGTGCTGCCGGTATGCGCGGAGGAGGAGCGGCGCTTCGAAGTCTTCGAGCGCGAGCTGTGGCGCATCGCCGTCGAGCACCTCGACTACGGCGAGCAGCACGTATGGGCGGCGCTTGCGGGCGCGCGCGTGACGCCCAGCGGGTGGCGCCGTGCGCGCGCGATGCTGCACTTCGATCGCACCGGCGAGCTCAAGGCGCGCTTCCTCATCACGGCGGTCCAGCGCAACAAGAATGCGCAGCTGCGCCTACGCGCGCTCAGCGACATCCCGGCGCTGCGCGACCCGGACACGTTCGACACCGCGATCGACATCATCGGCGGGTGGCCTCGCGACGAGCGGCGCGAGGCGACGAAGATCATGTTGCGCGCGCTCGTCGAGCGGCGCATCGGCCGTCGCGACCAGGCAAACGCGTGGATCTGGCGCCTCGCGGGCTACACGCGCGAGGTGCACGAGGAGTACGCCGTGCAGCGCTGGCCGGAGACGAAGCGCCTGCTCGGCCTGCTCGTCAACTCCTCGGGCGGGGCGCACGCGCGCAACGCGCGCCGCCTCATCCACGCCGCGCGCAAGCAGGACCGCCGCCTGGCCGCGGCGCTGCTCGCGGCCGCGCTGGCGCACACCCCCGAGGCCGAGGAGGCGCTGCGCGGAGCGCGCACGCGCATGGCGCGAAAGCCTCCCGCGCTCGCGCGCGAGCTGCTGCGCAACTTCCCCAAGCGCCGCGCGCGCAACGCGCGCCGCCGGCGCCGCGGCGGCGGCGAGCCGCGCGAGGGCGCCGACGCGGCCGTCCCCCAGGCCGGCGAGCTGGGCATGAACGAGAGGGACGGCGTCGCCGCCGACGCAATCGTCGAGGTCGACCGCGTCGAGCCGGTCGCCCAGGACGCCGCGGATCACGCGCGCGTGGCTGAGAACGGCTTCGAGCCCTCCGGCTCGGAGCTGGCCGACCCCGCGCTCGACTGAGGGCGACGCGCCGCTCAGGTGGCGAGGTGGACCTCGCCGGCGCCCAGCGTCGCGCGTCCGCCGTCCTCGCGCGCGACCACCAGGCGCCCGTCGCCGTCGATCCCCTCCGCGCGCCCGGCGCCTCCCGGCCAGGCGACGCGGCGCCCGCTCAGGGCATCGAGCGCACGCCACGCGGCGAGCGTCGCGTCGGCCGGCGCGCGCAGG
>DATBCA010000131.1:0-3258 GCA_036270715.1 Solirubrobacteraceae bacterium | reverse complement strand
CGCGTGTACGGGCACTCGTAGTCGCCGTACATCAGGATCACGGGCGCGCCCGCGGCGCCGCGCACGTGGTCGACCGTCTCGTCGAGCGGTTCGAGCATCGGCGCGCCTGCCATGGGCAGGCACGCTACCGCTCAGCCGCGGACCGCGGCTCGGACGCGGCCGCGGTGGCGACGTCCGACGGGAACGTCGCGCGCGCGCGGAACAGCAGCACGCCGGCGGCGACGAGCGCGGCGAGCATGATCAGGAAGCTGACCTGGAGCCCGGTCGTGGCGGTGTGCGAGGGCGCGCGCGGATGGGTGCCGATGGGTGCCTGTTTGGGCACGATCCCCTCGATCAGCTGGGAGACGCCGCCGAAGGCGAGCGGAGCGAGCGCCTGGGAGAGCGAGCGCACGGTGGTGAGCAGGCTGGACGTCCGCCCCCACAGGCCGGCCGGAACGATGTCCAGGCGCGCCGCCTGCAGCGGCGGGTTGGCGGCGGAGATCAGCGCCGCGCCGATCACGTCGAACCACAGCGCTGGAGTGAGGTGCGACCCGAGGAGCCCGATGAGCAGGAAGAACGCGGCGCCCACGTAGCACGCGCCGGGAAGCACCACGCGCGCGCCGAGATAGCCGCGCGCGAGCAGCAGGTCGCTGACGCGCCCGCCGGCGACGGTCCCGACGACCGCGCCGGCGACGAGCAGCGCGAGCGCGAGCTCCGCGGTCGCCTGGCTGGCGTGGTAGTGGCCCTTGACGAACAGGAGCGCGAAGGTCTGCAGGCCGGCGAAGTAGAAGTAGCCGAGCGAGGAGCCGAGGATCATGAGCAGGTTCGACGGGATCGAGAGCAGGTAGCGAACGGAGCGCACGAGCCCCATGTCGCTGGGGTCCTCGTGCAGGACCAGGCGCGGGTTCGGTACCGCACCCGCGCGCTGAGCCGCCTCACGCGCAGCCTCCTGCTGCGGGTCGAGCTCGGGCGCCTGGGCAGGGACCTCGCCGTGCTCGTCGGGCAGCGCGCGACCCCGCGCGATCACCTCGTCGAGGTCGACGGCTCCCACCTCGAGGTGGCTCTGCCCGCCGCGCAGGGGCTCGGGCACGGAGATCCAAAGCTCCCACGCGAGGAAGAAGCCGGGGATCGCGAGTACGACGAACGCGGCTCGCCAGCTGATGACGCTCGCGACGAGGCCGCTGACGATGAACCCGAACGCGGTCCCCGCGGCCTCGCCGACGAGGATGTACGACCAGATCCGCCCGCGCTCCTCCGCCGCGAAGTAATCGCCGGTCAGCGACGCGATCGCAGGACCCGCGCTCGCCGCCACGGCGCCGAGCGCGAGCCTCGACAGCAGCAGGCTCGAGAAGCTCCCGGCGAACGCGCTGAACAGCGACGCGAAGCTCCAAAGCACGATGCTGATCGCGAGCAGCGGCATGCGCGCCCTGCGGTCGACGAGCAGCCCTACCGGGATCGTGAAGACGGCGCCGACGAGCAGCGAGACGGAGCTCAAAAGCCCAAGGTCGGTGTTGCCGATGTGAAGCCCGGACTCGAGCTGCGGCGCGATCGCGCCGACCGTCGAGGCGTCGGCGCCGCTCAGCGCGAGCACGAGCGCGAACAGCGTGATCGCGCGCGCGCGCGCCGGCCCGCCGGTGCGCTTGACGACCTCCTCGCGTGCCGAGCGAGCCGCCGACCGCGCCGCCCACCCGAGCAGCCGCGGCACCCAAAAGCCCGAACTGGACTCCTCACTCATCGGCGTGCCCTCGATGCTGGGTGAAGCGGTGAGCGGAGCTGGAGATTGCCGGCGATGCGGGCATCGTAGGCCGCGGCTCGATCAGGTCCGTACGATGCGAGCGTGCGCCAAGACGCCGCGCGCTACACGGTCGAGGTCGTCCGCTCGGCGGACCTCGACGATCTGCTGCCCCTGATGCGCGCCTACTGCGACTTCTACGAGACGGCGCCGCACGATGCCGAGCTGCTCGCGCTCTCGCGCGCCGCGCTCGACGACCCGGACCACGAGGGCGTTCAGTTGATCGCGCGCGACGCCGCCGGCGCGGCGGTCGGGTTCGCGAGCGTGTTCTGGAGCTGGGACACGACGGAGGGTGCGCGCATCGGGATCATGAACGACCTCTACGTCGCGCCGCCGGCGAGAGGGACGGGCCTCGCCGAGCGGCTGATCGCGGCGTGCGCCGAGCGCGCCCGCGCGCGCGGCGCGAGTCGCCTCGAATGGGAGACCGCGCCGGACAACGTCCGCGCGCAGAGCGTGTACGACCGCATCGGCGGCGTCAGGGAGCGGTGGCTCGTCTACACGCTGCCGACGGAGTGAGCTCCACAAGCCGCCGTGCCGGCTCGCCGGCTGGGCCTCCCGTAAGGCCCTCTAAGCCGAGTGCGTGAGCGTGTCGGGCGGGACGAGAAGCACGGAGCACCGTGCCTGGTGCGCAACTCGCCTGCTCACGCTTCCCATCGCTCGCAGCCCGTCGAGTCTGCGGCTCCCCATTACCACTAGCGAGGCGCGGGCTGCGGCGGCGGCCGCAACGATCACCGCCGCGGCTCGACCCGGCTTGATCAGCAGCTCAGTCGTGCCGGACGCGCGCGGAGAGGAGAGCATCTGCTCCTGTTGCTGGAGCGTGCGTTCCTGCTCGCGCAGGCGGCCGCGTTTGATCGGGTCGCGCCCGAGCGCGTGCACGAGTGTCACGCTGGAGCCGTGCGAATGGGCAAGCCGGCCGGCCAGATCGACGAGCTCTTGGGAGGTCGCCAAACCGTCGCTCGCGACGACCACGTGGTCTCCAAAGCGACGATCATCCGCCAGCGGACGGGCGACGAGGAGCGCGTTGCTGAATCCCCCGATCGCCCTGTCTCCGACCCCAACGCTGAGCAGTCTCGCGGGCCACGAGTTCGCGGGAGCTCCGAGCGCCGTCAGCTCGTATCGCTTGCTCCAGTCCAGGATCACGCGCGCCGGCGGGCTCCCCGGGTCGACCTCGTGCGTGTACGGCACGCCGGCCTCACGAGCGATCCCCCCGACCCGCTCGAGGAGCTCCGTCGCCCGCGTCGGTCCGATCGCCGGACCTCGATAGGCGCCCCCGGATCGGTGTGACGTCACCAGCAGGGAGGTCACGCGCCCATGCGTCCCGGCCAGAGCCACCGCTTGCTCGACCGCGCCGAAGTCGCCGTCGTTGCCGTCGATGGCGCAGAGGATGTCAGCGAAGACCGGCGCCGCCCCGTCGGGCGCCGTGCGCTCCCTCGTTTGCATGCTCTCGGTCTCGGGCATCGGGCACAAGCGATCGCGAGCGGCCAGGT
>DATBCA010000130.1:0-3383 GCA_036270715.1 Solirubrobacteraceae bacterium | reverse complement strand
GTTGGTGCAGCTCGTGATCGCCGCGATCACGACGTGGCCGTGGTCGAGCTCGAACGTCTCGCCGTCGACCGTCACCTCGCGCGCACTCCTCGTCCCAGGCGAGGCGGTCACGGCGGCAGGGGCACGCACGCGCGTCGCGCGCCGGCCGGTGGGTACGTGGCCGGGGCTGCCGTTCGCGGGCGGGTCGGAAGCGGGGAAGGACTCGGCGACGCCCTCGTCCTGGGAGTCGCACTCGACCGACGCCCCCGGGGCGAAGTCGGCGAGCGCGTGCCTGTAGGTCGCACGCGCCTGCGCGAGCGGCACGCGGTCCTGCGGGCGGCGCGGGCCGGCGAGGCTCGGCTCGACGGTCGCGAGGTCGAGCTCGAGCTCGGCGGAAAAGGTCGGTCGGTCCGAGCCCGCGTCGTGCCACAGGCCCTGCTCCTTTGCGTATGCCTCGACGAGCCTGATCTGCTCGGGCGAGCGGCCGGAGAGCTCGAGATAGGTGAGCGTCTCGGCGTCGATCGGGAAGATCGCGCAGGTCGAGCCGAACTCGGGCGACATGTTGCCGATGGTCGCGCGATCGGCGACCGGCAGGCCCTCGAGGCCCTCGCCGAAGAACTCGACGAACATCCCGACGACGCCGTGCTCGCGCAGCATCTGCGTGACCGTGAGCACGAGGTCGGTCGCCGTCGCGCCCTCCGGAAGGCGGCCGTGCAAGCGCACGCCGAGCACCTGCGGGATCAGCATCGACATCGGCTGGCCGAGCATCGCCGCCTCGGCCTCGATCCCGCCGACGCCCCAACCGAGCACGCCGAGACCGTTGACCATCGTGGTGTGCGAGTCGGTGCCGACGAGCGTGTCGGGATACGCCTCGCCGGTCTCGTCGTTGGTGAACACGACGCGTGCGAGGTACTCGATGTTGACCTGGTGCACGATTCCGGTGTCCGGCGGGACGACGGCGAAGCGGTCGAATGCACGCTGGCCCCAGCGCAGGAACGCGTAGCGCTCGCGGTTTCGCTCGAACTCGCGCTCGGCGTTCACGCGGAACGCGTCGCGCGTGCCGAACGCGTCGACCTGCACGGAGTGGTCGATGACGAGCTCCGCGGGCACGAGCGGGTTCACGCGCTCGGGGTCTCCGCCCATCTCGGCGATCGCGTCGCGCATCGCCGCGAGGTCGACGACCGCAGGCACGCCCGTGAAGTCCTGCATGAGCACGCGCGCGGGCGTGAACGCGATCTCCTCGCTCGGCTGCGCCGCCGCATCCCAGCGCGCGAGCGCCTCGACGTCCGCGGCGTCGACCGACCCGTTCCCCTCGGTGCGCAGGAGGTTCTCGAGCAGCACCTTCAGCGAGAACGGGAGCCGAGCGACGTCGAAGGACTGCTGCAGCGCGTCGATCCTGTAGATCTCGTGGGACCGCCCGTCAACCTCGAGCGTGCCGCGCGCGCCAAAGCTGTTCTCCGACATCGGCGCCCAGTTTCGCAGAGTCGCCTGCGCGCCGATCGTGCGGAGTCGACGGGCGCGCGCCGCCGGCTCAGACCGACTCGCCCGCGCGCGTCACGCGGCCCTTGCCCTCGCGCTTGGCGCGCAGCAGGGCCGCGTCGCAGGCCATCAGCAGGTCTTCGGTCGTCATCGGCGAGCGCCACTGCGCGACTCCGATCGAAGCCGGGATGCCCTCCCCGGTCTCCAGGCCGGTGACGGCGCGCAGGCGCTCGAGCGCCCGCCCGGCGGCGATCGCCGCGCTGCGCAGATCGGCGTTCGGGAGGATCACGACGAACTCGTCGCCGCCGTAGCGCGCGACGCGGTCGAACGCGCGAAACTCGCCCACGAGCGCCTGTACGACCTCGCGCAGCACCGCGTCTCCCGCCGGATGGCCGTAACGGTCGTTGACGAACTTGAAGTCGTCGAGATCGATGAGCAGGCACGACAGCGGGCTCCCCGCGCGCGCGGCGCGGTCGATCTCCTCGTCCAGCCGCCTGCGCATCGCGCGATGGTTCATGCTGCCGGCGACCGCATCCGTGCCGGCCTCCGTGCGCGCACGCAGGAGCGCGAGCGCGCTGGCGGCCTGGTCGACGAGCGGCAGCGCGAGCGCCATCGAGCTCTGCTCGAAGGGCTCGGACTCGCGCCGCACGAGCATCACGACCGCGATGATCTCGCCCGCGAGCGCCATCGGCAGCAGCAACGCGCCCCTGACGATCCCGGTGTCGAGCAGGCGCGGCATGCTGCGCGAGACCTCGCCCCCGTCCGCGATCACGCAGGTGTCGCGCGTGCTCGCCACCCAGCTGACGCCCGGCGGGCGTTCCGCGCTCGGGAGCAGATAGCTCACGCGCCCATGGCCATCGAACATGTACACCGCCGTGAGGTCCTCCTCGGCGCCGTCTCGCGCGAGATGGTGAATGTGAACCTCATCGGCACCCGGCACGCTCAGCAGCTCGCCCGCGAGCGCGCGGAAGATCGACTCGCTCTCGCGCGTCCCGTCGGCGAGCAGCGTCAGCCGCCGCACTCCTTCGAGCACCGACTCGAGCCTCTCGGACGGCGCGCCGGCCTCCCTGCCTGGTGGCGTCCCCATAGCCCGAGAATCTACGGCACGCGGGGCGCGAGATCAACCACGCGGAGTGGCTCGGTCTACGCTCTCAGCGGAATCTCACGCGCACCGACGCGCTCGAGTGGGCGCCGTGGTTGCTCGGCACGAAGCCCACGCGCACGGTCGTCGTCAGGGGCCGGTGACGCCGGCCTGCCGCGCTCAGCGGCACCTTCAAGGTGGTCGCGTTCGTCGCCCCCGACACGCGCTTGTAGGCCGTCGAGAGGAACGCGCCGCCGCCGCTGATGCGCCCGCCCGTGAACGTGCGCACGGTCAGATACGCGGTCCTGCCGACCACCCTGTGGCCGACGATCTGCACGCCGCAGCCCGAGACCGAGATCTTGGTGTTCTGTTTGAACACCTTGCCGTTCTGCGCGGTGATCGTCGTGGGCATCACGAGCGGGTTCGAGCACAGGCTGCCATTGGCCGTGAGGGCCGAGTGCGGACCCGCCGGCAGCGTGAGCGTGAAACTCGACACGGGCGCATCGGGGCTCGACGCGAAGGTCGTCTTCGTGATCCCGTTTTTGATGTCCGTTTTGCCTTCGAGGATGATCCGTACGCCGCTGCCTTCGAGCACGATGTCGAGGTCGGGGAACGCTTCGCCGCCGTGGGAGACGAAGTACGCGGGGCCGCTCATCGGCGTGGGGAGCACCGGCGTGATCGCCGTCGCGGTCCCGACCTGCGATTCCGGCGAGCAGCCGAACGGATTCGCTTCGAACGTCTTCGCGAGACACGCTTTCTGAAGCGTCGTCAGGCGCGAAGGCAGTGCCTTCGGCAGGAGCGTCACGCTCGTGCGGATGTTCGCCTGACCTGCAGGCTGGGTGAC
>DATBCA010000129.1:0-1957 GCA_036270715.1 Solirubrobacteraceae bacterium | reverse complement strand
CAGCGGGATGGCGACGAGCGTGAGACCGGTGTCCTCAGGATCGTGGCTCACGTACACGCGGTACTGCAGCCCGGAGGAGCCGACGGACCCGACGGTGAACACCTTGCCGACCGGCGGATGCGCGGTCAGCTTCGGCGCGGGCGGTTGTTCGGTCGGGCTGTATGAGAAGAAGAGGCCGAACACGGGCGTGCCCGAGCTGGTGCGCCGCTGGCCGTAGGTTCCGGGCGGTGGGAGGTTCGCGAGCGGCCCTCCGCCGCCTGGCGCTCCGCCGCCAAAGAAGCCACCGCGGTCGCCGCCTCCACCCTGACCGCCGCCGCCCTGGCCGGTGCGTTCGAGGATCAGCGCATCGAGCTCGCGCGACACGGTCGGTCGCGCGCTCCTGACCTGCTGATCGACGCGCCCGAGCAGGAACGAGCGCTCCTCGGCGTAGGTGACGGCGGCGAGGATCGCGAGGCCGACGGCGCAGAGGCCGACGACGCCGCCGAGGACGCGCGTGCGCAGCGACGCCATCAGGCGCGGGGTGCCTGCAGCGCGTAGCCGACCCCGCGAACGGTCCTGATGAGCGACGGCCCGCGGGCGTCGAGCTTCTTGCGCAAGTAACTGATGTAGGTCTCGAGCACGCGCCCGTCGCCGCCGAAGTCGTAGTTCCAGACGTGGTCGAGGATCTGCGCGCGCGTGAGGACGCGGCGGGGGTTGAGCATGAGGTAGCGCAGCAGCCTGTATTCGGTGGCGGTCAGGTCGATGGCGGCGCCGGAGCGCGTGACCTCGCGCGTCTCCTCGTCGAGCTCGAGGTCCTCGAACGAGAGCACGCTCGAGTCGGGCGCGGCGGCGCCGGTGCGCCGCAGGATCGTGCGGATCCTGGCGACGAGCTCCTCGAGGCTGAAGGGCTTGGTCATGTAGTCATCGCCGCCACCGGTGAGCCCGCGCACCTTGTCCTCGGTGGCGTCGCGCGCGGTGAGGAAGATGATGGGTACGTTCGCGCGTTGGGCGCCGAGCCTGCGCGCGACCTCGAAGCCCTCCATGTCGGGGAGCATCACGTCGAGGACAACGATGTGCGGTTTGAAGCTCGCGACCTCGGAGAGCGCCTCGCGCCCGCACGAGGCGGTGTGCACGGCGAAGCCTGCGAAGCGCAGGGCCATCGTGACGACCTCGGCGATGTTGTGCTCGTCGTCGACGACGAGGACGCGTGTCCCGCCGTCCGCGCCGGCGCCGATGGCGGTCCCGTTGCTGGTGCCGTCGTGCGTGTCGGCGCGCTGTTGGGTCATCGAAACCTCTTCTCTGGCTCGTGCTCAGTGGGATCTAGGAGAGCATGTTGCTTGCGACACATGAGAGCACTCCGCGAGAATCCTTAGAGGTTCCTGAGAGAAAGCTTGGCGACACAGGCAGACGCTTGCGTGGGGCGCGCGGTAGGCTGCCGCGACGAAAACCTCAAGGCCAGAGCCGGCGGCGACGCGGGCAGGCGAGAACGTGGGAGGCAACGCATGTTTGGTTCGATCGTCGTCGGCACGGACGGCTCGGGCACGGCGACACAGGCGGTGCGGGAGGCGGTCGACATGGCGAAGGCGACGGGCGCGACGCTCGAGCTGGTGAGCGCGTACGCGCCGGTTTCGGAGTCGCGCCTGCGCGCGGAACGGCGCGACGCTCCGGAGGACGTGCAATGGGCGATCAACCCCAAACAGGAGGTCGAACTGTCGCTGAGCGACGCGGCGGAGATCGCGCGCGCGGCTGGCGTAGAGGTGAACACGCACGCGCGCGAGGGCGACCCGGCGGACGCGATCCTCGACGTGGCGGAGGAGATGAAGGCGGGCCTCGTGATCGTGGGCAACAAGGGGATGACGGGCGCGAAGCGCTTCCTGCTGGGCTCGGTCCCGGACAAGATCTCCCACCACGCGCCCTGCTCGGTGCTGATCGTGCGCACGACCTGAGCGGCGGCTGGACGCGCTTTCAGTGGAAACCG
>DATBCA010000128.1:0-2351 GCA_036270715.1 Solirubrobacteraceae bacterium | reverse complement strand
GTGATCGCGTCGAACGGGCACGCGACCTCGCAGTAGCCGCAGAAGATGCAACGGCTCATGTTGATCTCGTAGACGGCGGCGTAGCGCTCGCCCGGCGAGACGCGGTCCTCGGGCGTGTTCTCCGCCGCGACGACGCGGATGCAGTCGGCTGGGCAGGCGGCGGCGCAGAGCGAGCAGCCGACGCACTTCTCGAGCCCGGTGTCCTCGAAGCGGTGCAGCTTGTGGCGGCCGCGAAAGCGTGGGTACACCGGCACCTTCTCCTCCGGGTACTGCAGCGTCGTCGTGCCCTCGACGACGCGCGAGAACGTCGTCCGCAGGCCGCGCAGCGTCTCGCCGAAGGCGCGGTAGGCGCCGCCGGCGCCGCCGGGCTCGGGCGCCCGCTGGACCGAGATCGCGTCTTCGCCGGGGTTCCAGGCCATCTCAGCCGACCGCCACGACGACGATTGCGGTGACGAGCAGGTTCAGCGTCGCCAGCGGCAGCAGCACCTTCCAGCCGAAGCTCATCAGCTGGTCGTAGCGCAGCCGCGGGAGCGTCGCACGGATCCAGATGAACAGGAACGTGACGAGCGACATCTTCGCCAGCACCACGAACGGGTCGACCCACCCCGGCGGGTGGATGCCGAACGGCAGCAGCCAGCCGCCGAGGAAGACGGTGGTGACGATCCCAGAGACGACGACGACGTTGAGGTACTCGGCGAAGTAGTACGACGCGAAGCGCCCGCCGCCGTACTCGGTGTTGTAGCCGCCCACGAGCTCGGCGTCGGCCTCGGTGAGGTCGAACGGCGCGCGGTTGATCTCGGCGAAGCTCGCGGTCAGGAAGATGAGGAAGCCGACGAGCTGCGGGACGATGTACCACATGCTCGCCTGCGCGCGCACGATGCCGGTCAGCGAGAGCGTCTGCGCTGTGATGACCACGCCGACGAGCGCGAGACCCTGCGAGACCTCGTAGGAGATCAGTTGCGCGGCTCCGCGCATCGCGCCGAGGAACGAGTACTTCGAGCCCGAGGACCAGCCGCCGAGCATGATCCCGTAGAAGGCGATCGCGCCGAACGCGAACAGGTACAGCGGCCCGATCGAGACGTCGACGCCGTACAGCCCGACCTTCGTGCCGAAGATGTCCTGCACGTCGCCGAACGGGATCAGCCCGAACGCGGCGACGGCGGTCATGATCGAGATCATCGGCGCGATCGCGTACAGCAGCCCGGCGGAGGTGCGCGGTCGGAACTGCTCCTTGGTGAGCAGCTTGAGGATGTCGGCGAGCGGCTGCGCGAGCCCGTACGGGCCGACGCGGTTGGGCCCGTAGCGGCCCTGGAAACGCCCCAGCAGCTTGCGCTCGGCGATCAGCACGAGCGGCACGAGCTGCAGGCCGACGGCGAACACGACGATTGCCTTGATCACCTGCACCCACCAGGGTTCGAAGTAGCCGACGACCGCGGGAACGCTCATGCTCGCTGGCCGATCTTCGATCGGTCGGCCGTCGCTCGGTCCGCTCGCTCCTGCCAGCGCAGACCCCGCGGCCCGATCTCCTCGAGCGTCAGGCCGGCGTAGAAGGGAACCGCGTCGAACAGTCGCTGCGAGGCCGCATGCGCGCTGCCGACGCCGAGATCGACGCCGAGGCGCGCGGCCACCTCGACGATCACGCGCAGCTCCGCCCGGCGCGCGCCGGTGTGCGCGACGGCCTCGCGAACGCGCTGCAGGCGCCCGTCGGGATGCGTGACGGTGCCCTCCTTTTCGGCGTACGTCTCCGACGGGAAGACGACGTCGGCGTGGGCGCGCACGCCGTCGGTGAGCACGCCCGCGTGCGCGACCACCGTCGAGGCCCGAGCGAGCGCCAGCTCCCAGTCGGGGGAAGGAGTGGAGCGCGCGCCGCGCTCGCGCGCGGCGGCGCTCAGCGGGTCGGCTTGGTGGAGCGGATCGGCGCCGAGCAGGTACAGCGCGTCGAGCTCTCCGCCGGCGAGAGCGCCCGCGATGCCGCGCGCGTCGAGGCCGTCCGCGTCCGCGGGCGCCAGCCCCGGGCGCGCGTTCGGCAGCACGCCCGCCTCGCGCAGGCCGCGTCCGTTCGCGCGCGCCGGGATTTCCAGCAGGCCCGCGCCGCCGGTCTCCGCGAGCCCGAGCGCGGACGCGAGCTCGAGCAGCGCGCGTGCGCGCTCGTGCCCGTCGGGGGCGTCGGTCAAGCGCTCGCCCCAGAGCACGACGATCTCCTCACCCGCCTGCTGCAGCTCGCCGGCGCTCCGGGCGAGCGCGGCGAGGTCCTCTCCAGTGCGGCGCAGCAGCTGCAGGCCGTGACGGCGAACGCCCTTGCGCAGCCGCAAGTCGAGGATCGGCGCATCGGCGACGGGGTCGCAGTCGAG
>DATBCA010000127.1:0-1931 GCA_036270715.1 Solirubrobacteraceae bacterium | reverse complement strand
CGCGGGGATCGCGGCGCTGATCCCGGCCGACGAGAACAAGCCGTTCGACATGCTCCTGCTGATCGACGCGCTCGTCGACGAGGGCTCGCTGCTCGAGATCCACCCGCGCTGGGCGAAGGAGCTGATCGTCGCGTACGCGCGCCTGGACGGCGAGGCCGTCGGAATCGTGGCGAGCCAGCCCAAGCACAAGGGCGGCGTGCTCTTCAACGACTCGGCCGACAAGGCTGCGCGCTTCATCTGGACGTGCAACGCGTTCAACATCCCGCTGCTGTTCCTCGCGGACGTTCCCGGCTTCATGATCGGGACGGCGGTCGAGCGCCACGGCATAATCCGCCACGGCGCGAAGATGATCAGCGCTGTGAGCGAGGCGACGGTGCCGAAGCTCTCGGTGATCGTGCGCAAGGCGTACGGGGCGGGCCTGTACGCGATGTCCGGCCCCGCGTTCTCACCCGACTGCTGCCTCGCGCTGCCAACGGCGTCGATCGCGGTGATGGGGCCGCAGGCGGCGATCAACGCCGTCTACTACAACCAGCTGCAGGCGATCGAGGACGAGCAGGAGCGCGCGCGACGCACCGAGGAGCTGCGCAGCGAGTACGCGAGTGACATCGACATCCTCCACCTCGCCTCCGAGCTCGTGATCGACGCCGTGATCGATCCCGACGAGCTACGCGGGGAGCTGATTCGCCGCTTCGCGCTCGCGTCGTCGAAGGCGCGCGCGTGGCCCGCGAAGCACAACGCCGTCACCCCCGTATGAGCGACGCGCAGAACCTGCTCGGCGTGGCGGTCGAGGCCGCGCGTATGGCCGGCGAGCGCCTCGCCCGCCGCGCGCGCGCGGGCGCGGAGACGAGCGTCAGCAGCAAGAGCACTCCCACGGACCTCGTGAGCGAGGCCGACGTCGATTCCGAGCGCGCGATCCGCGAGCTGCTGCGCGAGCGCCGCCCGCACGACGGGTTCGTCGGCGAGGAGACCGAGGTAGCACGCGAAACTGGCGACAGCGGCTACAGCTGGGTCGTCGACCCGCTCGACGGGACCGTCAACTTCGTGTTCGGCATCCCGCAGTGGAGCGTCAGCGTCGCCGTGCGCGACGCGCGCGGCACGGTCGCAGGCGCGATCTACGACCCCAACCGCGACGAGCTCTTCTGCGCGTATCGCGACGGGCCCGCGCGGCTCTCGGGTTCAGAAGGGGAGAGCGAGCTGCGCGGCCGTGTGCGCGCGGTGACCCCGTCGACGAGCGCGTCGTCGGAGCACGCGCTCGCCGCGGCGATGGTCGCGACCGGCCTGTACTACGACGCGCGTGTGCGCGAAGCGCAGGGGAAGGTGCTCGAGCGGCTCGTCGGCCGCGTCCGCGACATCCGCCGCTTTGGCAGCGCCGCCCTCGATCTGGCCTGGACGGCGATGGGACGCTACGACGCGTACTTCGAGCGCGGCGTCAAACAGTGGGACATCGCCGCTGGCGCGCTCATCTGCGAACGCGCCGGTCTGAGCGTGCGAGAGCTCCCGGAGCAGCACGACCTGCCGTGGGGCATCCTCGTCGCGCCCGACGAGCTCATCGAGCCGCTGTTCGAGCTCGTCGCGGGGGCGTAGGCACGCGCCCGTCTCGCTCCCGCCTCCGGGGCCCAAACTACACTTGAGCGTCCCGGCGGCGGTGGAGGAACGGCAGACTCGATGCGCTCAAAACGCATTGTCCGAAAGGACGTGTGGGTTCGAATCCCACCCGCCGCACCTGTGATGTCCCAGTTGATCCCGGACAGATGTCCCGGGAGAGACCGGACACTTTAGGCCTGCCCGAGGGGCTGATAATCGCGGCGGGGATCGAGCGTGAGCTCGCGAATCAAATCCCCGTTCAGGTCGATCACGCGCACGTTGCGATCGGCGACCAGCAGCCGGACCATGCGCCCCTTGTTGGCTCTGCCGAGGCCGATGTGGTGCAG
>DATBCA010000126.1:0-6903 GCA_036270715.1 Solirubrobacteraceae bacterium | reverse complement strand
GGCGAATCATAGGACTGGCGCATTTGCTGGCGCGCATGGCCCCTTAGAACGCAAGAAGCCCCCTATTCAGGGGCCTCATCCAATACCGCTACCGGGATTCGAACCCGGGTTTCCGCCATGAGAGGGCGGCGTCCTAGTCCCCTGGACGATAGCGGCGCGATTCGAGACGGGACGAGGCTAGCAAAGCCCTCCGAAGCGTCGTCGTACGAGGACTGCCGGCGCTTCGCCCAGACCGCGCGGACGCGGCGCCGCGTGCGATATGTTCGCTCCCTGCCCCACGCGGATGTGGCGGAATTGGTAGACGCGCACGGTTCAGGTCCGTGTGGATGTAAGTCCGTGGAGGTTCGAGTCCTCTCATCCGCATCCGCTGATGTGTCGGGACATCCCGGACACATGTGTCGGGACATCCTGCACTCTGGAGCGATCGTGAATCAGGCGCAGCACAAGCCGAAGGACGCGGGCGCGCGGGGTCGCAAGCGAGCCCCGATCGCCGACCGCAAGGCGCGAGAGTTTCTGCGGAACGCCGATCCGGTGCTCGCGCGCCTGATCGACGCGCGGCCGGACTTCCGTCCCCGGGCGTGGATGGACGAGCTGCCCAAGCTCGACGCGTTCGGGACCCTGATCTTCCAGGTCGCGGGACAGCAGCTCTCCGTCAGCGCGACGCGGACGATCGTGTCTCGTATCGAGGAGCACTTCGGAGGGCATCTGCCCTCGCCCGCGGAGCTTCTCGCCGCGGACCCGCACGTGCTGCGCGCCAGCGGCATGTCGAATCGGAAGGGTGAAACGGTGCGGACGCTCGCCGAGCGATTCGTCGACGGACGCCTGAGCGACGAGGCGCTCTCGCGAATGACCGACGCGGAGGTCGAAACGGTCCTGACCGAGGTGCCTGGAATTGGGCCGTGGACCGCGCGCGGTTTCCTCCTCGTGGGCCTCAATCGGCCGGACGTGTTCCTCTCGGGCGATCTTGCGCTGCGACGCGCGGTTCAACGAGCCTACGGATTCGACCACACGCCGACAGACGAGGAGTTGGACGAGCTCGCGGATCGCTGGCGGCCGTATCGAAGCCTTGCCGTGAGCTACCTGTTCGCCTCCGAGTACGACGCGTGAACGCGACGACTCGGCGGAGCGCGCCTCGCCGGACCAATCCGTAACCAACGCCTCAGCACCGCTGAAGACGCTATCGGGCCTCCCGAGTCGGATGCTTTGCGAACCTACCCGCCGCTCGCGAGCGCGAACCCGCGGTCAGCGGCCCAGGAACTCGAGCAGCGCGGCGTTGGTCTCCTCCGGGAACGTCCAGCCGATGTTGTGCGGGCCGTCCTCGACCGCCACGACCGTCAGGTCCGCGATCAACTTCTCGTCCCGCAGCCGCGCGGCCGTCGCCTCGAACGGCAGGATCCGGTCCGCGGTGCCGTGCACGACGAGGGTCGGAACGTCGATCTTCGGGAGATCGCCGCGGAAGTCGGTCAGCCACGTGTCGACGCACGCGTACGACGCGTACGGGGACGCGCCGGCGGCGACCTGGAAGCTGGCGCGGAGCGCGCCCACGCCGATGCGCTCGGGCGCGAGGACGTCGGTGTTGTAGAAGTTCGCGAAGAACTGGTCGAACCACGCGTAGCGGTCGGCGAGCACCGTCTTCTTGATCCCGTCGAAGACCTCGCCCGGCACTCCCTTCGGGTTGTCGTCGGTCTGCAGCAGGAAGGGCGGGATGACGCCGAGCAGCGCCGCCTTGCTCACGCCGGCCGAGCCGTACTTCCCGAGGTAACGCGTGACCTCGCCCGTGCCCATCGAGAACCCCGCGAGCGCGACCTCCTGCTCGAGCGAGAGGTGGTCCAGGAGCGCCTTCAGGTCGGCGGCGAAGGTGTCGTAGTCGTAGCCGGTGGTCGGCTGGCTCGACTGGCCGAACCCGCGGCGGTCATAGCTGATGCAGCGGTATCCGTTCTCGAGCAGTACCCGCTCCTGACGCTCCCACGAGTTGCCGTCGAGCGGGTAGCCGTGGATCAGGACGATCGGCTTGCCCGAGCCGTGGTCGTTGTAGTGGAGCTCGATGTCGGCGCTGTTCTCGGTTCCAACCTTGACGAATGGCATCGCGAGCCTTTCTGAAAGCGGCTTTGTGAGAGTCGGGCACGCCGATTCATATCGCGTCTACCGCGGCGCCGCTGACTCGCTTTTAGTATTCGTCGTGGCGCCTGATCCACAGGGGCGCGGTCGCGCTCTCGTTGCGCCCCTTCGGGGCGCGGTCGAGCAGGCCGTAGAAGGCCATCCCGGGCTCGAGGCCTCGCGAGGTGGTCACGTAGGTCCGGTAGACCGATCCATCGTCGAGCGCGTAAACGCTCAGGCCGGGGCGCTCGGCGACGTACCCCAGCGGGTCGGTCCCGCACAGGCGCGCGTTGTCGACGACCGTCGGCGGGATCGGGCCGGCGAGGAACGGCTTCAGCTCGTCCTCGGTGTTCATGAAGCCGAGGTCGCGATTGAAGTCGCTGCCCGCGCTCGAGACCCAGTCGATGCTCCACCCCATGCGATCTTTGAACGCGAGCAGCTTCTCGAGCGGCCCTCGCGACGCGAGCAGCAGCGTCGCGTCGCGCGCCCCGAGGTGTGGGACCTGGGCATTCAGCGTGTCGGCGATCGACGAGCACACCGGACAGCCGCTGTCGTAGGGCGGCCCGAACATGAAGTGGTAGACGAGCAGCTGCGAGCGGCCGCCGAAGAGGTCCGCGAGCGTCTTCGTGCCGTCCTTCGTCTCGAAGCGATACTCCTTCTCGACTCGCACCCACGGCAGCTCGCGCCGCTTGCGCGCGAGCTCGTCGCCGCGGCGCGTGAGCTCCTTCTCCTGCTGCAACAGCTCATCGCGCTCGGACTGCCATTCCTCCTGCGTGCCGATCGTGTGGTCAGACATCAGAGCGCCTCCTGTCGTCGGGTCCGTTGCGGTGAACAATATAGTTAGCAGAATGGCTAACGATTCGTTCAAGGCTCTCGCTCATCCGTTGCGGCGCGACATCGTCGAGCGGCTCAGCGGCGGCGTGGCGAGCGTCGGAGAGGCGACTCGCGGCTTTGGCGTCTCAAAGCCCACGATCTCGCGGCACCTTCGCATACTCGAAGATGCCGGCGTCGTGAGCCGCGTGATCGACGGCAGGACCCACCGCCTCGCGTTGCGACCCGAGGGGCTCGCCGAGGCGTCCGCTTGGATAGAACTACAGCGGCATCGCTGGGAGCGGCTGTTCGACGCCGTCGGCGACTACCTGGAGGAACGGAAACCGCGACCGTGACCGAGCGGCAGGGCTATGAGCTGCGGATCGAGCGAACGTTCGCCGCGCCCGTCGAGGACGTGTTCGACGCGTGGACGAGTGCCGAGGTGATGCGGCGCTGGTTTCACCCGGCCCCCGATTGGAGTACGCCCGTTGCCGACGTCGACCTCCGCGTCGGCGGGAAGGTCCGCATCGCGATGCGCCAGCCCGACGGCAGGGAGACCGGCGCGCACGGCGAGTACACGTGCATCGAACGCCCGCGACGACTCGTCATGACGTGGACGTTCGACGCGGATCCGGCGAACGAGCAGCTGATCGAGCTGACCTTCTCGCAGTCCGGCGACGCCACGACGGTGCTGATGGTGAACAGCCTCATCTCGAGCGAGGAGCGCCGCGACAATCAGGACCGCGGCTGGCGCGGGTGCCTCGACGAGCTCGAGCGAGCGCTCGCCCGCTGAATCGGCGCGGGCTGGGAAGGTCGGCTCGCGCGCCACGTCTAAGCTGGCAGATGGCCACCTGAGGTCAGCGGGCATACGTGAGAAGAGGAGAACGACGATGGCAGTTTCAAGCCCGATCGCGATCGACCGCCAGCGCGTCGAGGAGCTCACGAACGAGGAGCTCGCGCGGCTGAACGAGCGCACCGAGCGCTCGTCGCAGATGTTCGCGCGCGCACGGCGGTCGCTCAGCGGCGGCGTCGCGTCGTCCTACCAGCTGCGCGACCCCTGGCCGATCTACCTCGCCTCCGGCGAGGGCCCGACGGTCACCGACGTGGACGGAAACCGCTACTGGGACTTCCACAACGGCTTCGGATCGATGGTGCAGGGCCACGCGCACCCGGCGATCGTCAGCGCGATCCGCGCGCGGGCCGCCCTGGGGACGCACTTCGCGGCGGTGACCGAGGACACGGTGAGCGTCGCGGAGGAGCTCGCGCGCCGCTTCTCGCTGCCGCGCTGGCGCTTCGTCAATTCGGGCTCGGAGGCGACGATGGACGCGAGCCGGATCGCGCGCGGGCTCACCGGGCGCGAGACGATCATGAAGATCTTCGGCTCCTACCACGGGCACCACGACGCGGTCATGGTCTCGATCGGCGTTCCCTACGAGGAGATCGGCGACCGTGAGGACCTCGCGTCGCTTCCGTACGGCGCGGGTATTCCCGCGGCGGTCGTCGAGCTGACGATCCCGGTGCCCTTCAACGACGCGGGCGCGATGGAGCGGCGCATCGAGCGCCTCGCATCCGAAGGGCGCCTGCCCGCGTGCGTGATCATGGAGGCGGCGATGATGAACCTCGGCGTCGTGCTCCCGCAGCCGGGGTATCTCGAGCAGGTGCGCGAGATCACCGCGCGTCATGGCGTCGTGCTGATCTTCGACGAGGTCAAGACCGGCCTTGCGATCGCCGCGGGCGGTGCGTGCGAGCGCTTCGGCGTACAGCCGGACATGGTCACGCTCGCGAAGACGCTCGGCGGCGGCCTTCCGTCGGGCGCCATCGGGGGCACCGAGGCGGTCATGGGCGTCGTCGAGGACGGCACCGTGTACCAGGTCGGCACCTACAACGGGAATCCGCTGTCGATGGCCGCGGCGCGCGCGAGCCTCGAGCAGGTCCTTACGCCTGACGCGTACGTGCACCTCGACGCGCTCAACGATCGCTTGCTCAGCGGTTGCGAAGACGTGATCGAGCGTCACCGCCTGCCCGGTTATGCGGTCGGGGTCGGTGCGAAGGGCTGCGTGACGTTCTCCCCCACGCCGATCGTCGACTACGAGACTTTCAAGGCCAACCAGGACGTGCCGCTGACCGAACTCGCGTGGCTGTGGAACATGAACCGCGGCATTTACATGACGCCCGGCCGCGAGGAGGAGTGGACGCTCTCGGTCACGCATACCGACGAGGCCGTCGACGCATACGTGCGGGCGTTCGAGGAGATGGCGGCGGCGCTCGCGGCGTAGCGCGCGCGCAGTCGAGCTACGGATCGGCGCTCAGCGCCGCGATCGCGGGCACGTCGCCAAGCGCCGTGAGGCTCGTGAGCGCCGGCGCGCTCGCCTTCAGGTAGCCGTCGAGGAACGCGCCCGTCACGCGCTCGACGATCCCCAATTGCGGCTGCTCGCGCGTGTACGGCGGCAGGTGCTTCGCTCGCAGCAGGCGCAGCAGGTACTTCGGGCGGCGTGCGGCGGCGAAGAACGCGTACGTGAACCGCGGTTCGTTGCTCGTGTCCGCGGTTCCCTGGACGGCGAGCAGCGGCCGTAGCCCGCGCGGGAAGCGATAGCCGCCCACGCCCGACATCTCCGCGCCCGAGAGGATGATCGCGGCGCGAACGCGCGCGTCGGCGAAGCGGCGGCTGTAGGCGGCCGCGAGCGCGGCCTCCCCTCCGTCGGACTGTCCCGCGACCGCGACACGCGCGGGGTCGATCAGCTGCGTGAGCGGACCCGACGCCGCGGCGCTCTGCGTGAGCAGCTGCGTGATCACGAAGCTGATGTCGGTGGGCTCGTTGATCAGGTCGGACTCGTCGGGCCCGCCCGGCGCATGCGCGTTCTCGAGCGGGAAGACCGGCGCGGCGACGACGTACCCCGCGCGAGCCCAGCTCTGGAGCAGGCGCGAGTAGATCGCCGGCGTGGCGGCGAAGCCGTGCGCGAACACCACCAGCGGGAACGGCCCGGTCGCGGCCGCTGCGCCCGCAACGTCGATCGACGACGGCGGGCCGAGCGCGGGGTAGCGCACGTAGGTGACGAGCGTGCGCGGCTCCCTGCGGCCGTGCGCGAGCTCGATCGTGCGACCGGGCTCGACGAGCCGGACCGCTCGAAGCCCGACTGCGAACGGCGGACCGGCCGGCGCTCCCGCGGCCGGGGGCGCTCCTGCGGCCGGGGGCGCTTCTTGCCCGCCGCTCCCCCCGTCGGCGCGTGCCGGCGCCGGCGCCGGCGCGAGGTGGAGGACCGCGGCGACGGCGCACGTCGGGAGTGCGCCTACGAGGCGCAACACGCGCCCGCGCGTCGGATATCGAGCGGCGGCTCGCACGAGGGCGTTCACGCGGGAACATGCTCGCACGCGTCCCCGCTAGCCTGCGAGCGTGGTCCCGACGGAGATCACGACGGGGCTGTTTCGCTGGGTCGCGCCGCACCCGGAATGGAGCGCGAGCGCGCAGCCCGGCTCCTCGAACTACTGGCCGCAGCTCGTCGGAAGCGTCCTCTACGAGCTGCCGGGAGTCGCAGCGCTCATCGACCCGCTGATACCGCGCGCGGACAGCGAGGAGTTCCTGGACTGGCTCGACGCGCGCGTGCGCGGGCGCGCGGTGACCGTCCTGACAACGATTCGCTTTCACCGCCGCGATCGCGAGCAGCTTGCGGAGCGCTACCGCGCGAGCACGACGCGAGCGTGGAACTGGATCCCTCCGGGCGTAACGCCGTGGCGACTCCTCGGCGCGCGTGAGCTGCTCTTCTGGTTGCCCGCGGTCGCGACGCTCGTCCCGGGCGACTCGCTGCTCGGCGCAAGCGGCGGCCTGCGCGTCTGCCCCGAGAGCTGGCTCAGCGACGCTCGCGTCGGCCGCGAGGGTCTGGCGGAGCGCATGCGCCCGCTGCTCGAACTGCCGATCGAGCGCGTGCTCGTCTCGCACGGCGAGCCGGTGCTGCGCGGGGGCCACACCGCGCTCGCGGCCGCGATCGAGGAGGCGGCGGG
>DATBCA010000125.1:0-10513 GCA_036270715.1 Solirubrobacteraceae bacterium | reverse complement strand
CGCGCGCGGCGGGCTCGCCGCGAGTGAGCCACTCCGCGGCAGGCTAAGCGCGCGCGGCGGGCTCGCCGCGAGTGAGCCAGTCCGCGGGGAGCGTTCCGGCGGGTATCTCGCCGGCCATCGGCGGGAAGTAGCGCTCGAGCGCGGCGGCGGGCCGGCCGTCGATGAGCGGGCGCACGTCGGCGATGGTGCGCAGCAGGCGGATCGTCGATCCGATCTGGAGATCGGCGGCGTTCGGCTGCTCGCCGCCGAGCACGCCGTCGGCGATCCACATATCGACCCGGTCGAGCTCGCCGGACAGCGCGTCGATGTCCGCCCGCGCGGTGTCGTCCGTGGCGTTGTTTTTCCTCGCCATCAGGCGTGCGGTGAGCGGCAGCGCCGGACGCAGCATCGGACGCGGCAGCGGCACGTTGGCGTCGCCGGCGTAGCTCTCGATGCATGCGGGCACGCGCAGGAAGCCGACGTCGAGGATGCGTCGCGGCACGCCCTGGAACACCTCGTCGCCCCAGCGCTCGGCGTCGAGCACGGCGGTGCGCTCGGGGGTCCCCGCGGGCGGCAGCAGGGGTGGCTCCGGCGCGAGCTCGTCGAGCCGGCGCATGATCGCGCGCGAGCCGACGATGCGCTGCCCGTCCACGCGCATGCCCGGCACGGTCGTCCCGCCCCAGCGCAGCCGCCCGACCGCGACGGAGACGATCGGGAGCAGGTCAACGCGCCGATAGTCGATGCCCTTGAACGCGAGCGCGGCTTCGACTGCGGCGCACGGGTGCGAACCGGGGAGCACGTACAGCGTCGGCTTGGCCATCGCGCGAGCGAGCATAATGCTTCGCGCATGCTCCTAGTCGTCGACGTTGGGAACACGCAGACGCACTTTGGGGCCTTCGACGGCGACCAGCTGCTCGAGCACTGGCGCTTCGCGACCGTGCGTCAGTCGACCGCGGACGAGCTCGGCGCGGCGCTTCGAAACCTGCTCGAGCTGCGCGGCTACGGCTTCGCCGACCTGAACGCGTCGATCATCTCCTCGACGGTCCCGCAGCTAGAGCCCGAGTGGACGGCCATGGCGCGCCGCTACCTGGGCCACGAGATGCTCGGCGTGGGACCCGGCACGAAGACGGGCATGGCGATCCGCTACGACAACCCGCGCGAGATCGGCCCCGACCGGCTCGTCAACGCGGTCGCGCTGCGCGACCGCCTCGGGTGCCCATCGGTGTGCGTCGACTTCGGCACCGCGACGACGTTCGACATCGTGTCCGCGCAGGGCGAGTACGTGGGCGGCGCGCTCATGACCGGAATCGAGATCTCGCTCGAGGCGCTCTCGGAACGCGGGGCGCGGCTTCCAAAGGTCGACCTGGCGCCGCCGCGAACTGTCATCGGCAAGAACACCATCGACGCGATCCGCTCGGGCGTCGTGTTCGGCTACGCAGGCGCGATCGACGCGATCCTGCGCCGTCTCTACGACGAGCTCGGATCTCGCGCCGCGGTGATCGCGACCGGCGGCCTCGCGCGCCTGGTCGTGCCGTTCACGGAGGAGATCGAGGAGGTCGACGACCTGCTCACGCTCACCGGTCTGCGGCTGCTGCACGAGCTGAACTGCTGAGCGGCGGCGCTCCGTCTTGCGCGCACGTGCGCACGTACGCACGCATGCGCACGCGTACGCGCACGCGCACGCGGCGGTTGCAATCGAAGACTGCGAACCGACAGCCGGAAGACTCCGAGACGACACGCCCGAGACTGCGAACCGACAGCCGGAAGACTCGCCGACGGCTTCGAGCGGGCCATAATGGACCGAATGAGTGCGCGCGCGCAAGCCTCGGCGCCCACGCGGGCTCTCACGGACGCGTGGATGCTCGGCGGGCTGCGCGTGCCCAACCGCGTGCTGCTCGCGCCGCTGGCGGGGATCGGGAACTGGTTCGTGCGGCTGCAGGCGAAACGCTACGGCGCGGGGATGGCGTTCTCCGAGATGGTGAGCTCGCACGCGATCCACTACGGCAACTCGAAGACGCACCGCGAGCTGCTGCGGATCGACGCGCGCGAGCGGGAGACGGGCCCGACGTCGATCCAGCTGTTCGGCGAGGACCCCGCGATGCTGCGTTCCGCGGCGTCGCACGTGGCGCGCATCGGCGCGGACGCGATCGACATCAACATGGGCTGCCCGGTGACCAAGGTGTGCAAGACGGGCGCAGGCGCGGCGCTCCTGGAGGACCCCGATCGCGCGGTGGCGGCCGCGCGCGCGACCGTCGAGGGCGCGGCCGAAGGCGCGGGCACGCGCGTGCCGGTGACGGCGAAGCTGCGCTCGGGGTTGCGCGTGGGTGAGCAGAGCGGCTTCGTGCTCGCGCACCGGCTCGTCGAGGAGGCGGGCGTGTCGGCGATCGTCTTCCATCCGCGCTCGGCGGCGGTGCAGCACAAGGGCTCGCCCGACTACGCGCTGGCGGAGCGCCTGGTGCGAACGCTGCCGGCGCCGGTGATGCTGAGCGGCGGCCTCGAAGACGCGGCGCACGTGCGCGAGGCGTTCGCGGCGACGGGCGCCGAGGCGGTGATGCTCGCACGCGGCGCGCTCGGCAACCCGTGGCTGTTCGAAGAGCTCCTGGGCGAGCGCGAGCGGCCGCCTACCCGTGCGGAGGTGCTCGCGGAGCTCGACTGGACGATGTCGTGCGCGGTCGAGCACCTGGGCGAGGAGCGCGCGGCGCGCTACCTGCGCAAGCTCTACCCGTGGTACATAACGCGGATGGAGGCGGCGGCGGAGCGCAAGGCGCTGATCGCGCGCGCGCAGGAGGCGCAGACGCTCGCGCAGGTGCGCGCTCTGCTCGGCATCTCGGAGTCGAACGGGACCGCGGAGCGGGCGGCCGGCGAGGCTCTGCCGGCGGCCTGAAAGCGCCCGAAGCGCGCGCCCGCGGCGCCGCTATACTGCTGCGCTCGCCGAAGCCTCAAGGCTGCGAAATGTCGCACCGCAGCGGGGTCGCTCTAGCCGGGGGCTGCACATCGATCGAGGTCTCATGCCGAAGGACGTCATTCTCACTCCCGAAGGGCTTCAGCGGCTCAAAGACGAGCTCGACGTGCTCGTGACCGACAAGCGTCGCGAGGTCGCGGAGCGCATCAAGGAGGCGCGCGAGTTCGGCGACATCGCGGAGAACTCCGAGTACGAAGACGCGAAGAACGAGCAGGCGATGCTCGAGAGCCGCATCGCTCAGTTGCAGGAGAAACTGCGCCTGGCGAGCGTGATCGAACCCAAGGCCCTCTCGACCGACGTCGTGCAGATCGGCTCCGTGGTGCACGTCAAGGACGAGAAGACGGGCAAATCGATCAAGTACACGATCGTCGGCTCGGCCGAGGCGAACCCGCAGGAACAGATGCTCTCCAACGAGTCCCCCGTCGGACGCGCGCTGATCGGGCGCAAACGCAACGAGACGGTCGCCGTGAAGGTGCCGCGCGGCCCCGCGCGCAAGCTCAAGATCACGAAGATCGACGTAGGGGTCAAGTAGAGGGGGAGGGCCTTGACGGCCCTCTCCAGGGCGGCGGGTGGCGCGCGGAGCGCCGTCCTGCGCCACCGCTCCTCGAGCGCGTCGCGGCACGACGCCTGCGCGCCGGTCACACTGCGCGCATGAACGAGGACGGCGAAGCGCACGCGGGGAGCGGCGGCGCGGGGGCGCGCCACGGGCTCGAGCAGCTCATCTCCGAGCGCCGCGAGAAGGCGCAGCGGCTCGGGCGCGAGGATGCGAGCGCGTTCCCGTACGCGTTTCCCGGGGTCGAGCCGATCGCGGCGGTGCTCGCCGCGTACGACCACCTGCAGGCGGGCGAGGAGACCGAGGAGCGCCACCGCGTCGCCGGCCGCCTCGCCGCGCGGCGCGAGGCGGGCGGGTCCGCGTTCCTCGATCTCGTCGACCGCAGCGGCAAGATCCAGCTGCACGCGCGCCGTGACGTTCTCGGCGAGGACGCGTTCGCGCGCTTGACGACGCTCGACATCGGGGACATCGTCGGCGTCGACGGCGCCGCGCTGCGCTCACGGCGCGGCGAGGTATCGCTGCGCGTCGACTCCTTCGTCGTGCTCGCCAAGGCGCTGCGCCCGCCGCCCGACAGGCACGGCGGGCTCGCCGACGTCGAGACGCGCCACCGCCGGCGCGAGCTCGACCTGATCGCCAACGAGGATGTTCGCGGCCTGTTCATCGACCGCGCGCGGATCGTCACGGCGATACGCGCGTACCTGGACGGGGCGGGGTTCGTGGAGGTCGAGACGCCGGTGCTGCAGCCGCTCTACGGAGGCGCGCTTGCGCGCCCCTTCACTACCCATCACAACGAGCTCGATCGCACGCTGTATCTGCGCATCGCCACCGAGCTGTACCTGAAGCGGCTGCTCGTCGGCGGGCTCGAGCGGGTCTACGAGCTGGGCAAGGACTTCCGCAACGAGGGCGTCTCCAGCAAGCACAACCCGGAGTTCACGATGGTCGAGTTCTACGAGGCCTACGCCGACTACGCGGGCGTCGCGGTGCGCGTCGAAGAGCTGGTGCGCGCGGCCGCCGCCGCGGTCTCCTACGCCGGCGAGCTCGACTTCGCGAGCGAGTGGCGCCGCGTGAGCTTCACCGACGCCGTCGCGCAGGCCAGCGGCATCGACCTCGACGCCGCGCGCGGCCGCGACGCGCTCGCGGGCGCGATCTCGGAGCGCGGTCTCGCGATCGCCACCGACGGGGCGAGTTGGGCGCGGATGGCCGACGACCTGCTCGCGAAGCTCGTCGAGCCGACGCTCGTGCAGCCGACGTTCGTGCTCGACTATCCCGTCGAGCTCTCGCCGTTCGCGCGCGAGCACCGCGAGAAGGAGGGCTACGTGGAGCGCTTCGAGGCGTTCGCGGGCGGGATCGAGATCGCGAACGCGTTCTCAGAGCTCAACGACGCGGACGCGCAGCGCGCGCGCTTCGAGGCCCAGCGCGAGGCCGCGGCCGCGGGCGACGTCGAGGCGCAGCCCTACGACGACCAGTTCCTCGCCGCGCTCGAGCAGGGGATGCCGCCTGCCGGCGGGGTGGGTATCGGCATCGACAGGCTCGTGATGCTGCTCACGGGCCGCGAGTCGATCAGGGAGGTCGTGCTGTTTCCGGCGATGCGCGACTGAACGAGCATCCCGCGATGCGCGACTGAGCGCGCGGTTCGCCGATTGAGCCGCTGAGCGCGCGGTTCGCCGATTGAGCGACTGCGCGCGGCGGCTAGCGCGAAGCCGCCCACTCCTGCGCGCGGCCGGGGACGCCGAGCGTGTGCGGCTCGACTTCGACGACCTCGTCGACGGGCACGTTCGCGCGCTTGGCGGCCGCGATGATCGCGTCCGCCGAAGGCGCCTCGTAAAGGCAGTACGTGCGTCGCCGGTCGGCGCTCAGGAACGAGAACAGCCAGCGCACGCCCTCGTCGGCGTTGACCTCCTCGATCAGCTTCACGTCGTCGTCGTCCAGCTGCAGCTGATCCGCGAACGTGCGCTCGATTACGAACAGCGCCATATGCCGTCCATGGTATCCCCGTGCCTAGGCGTCGGCAAGCGCGTGGCGGTGCGCGTAGGAGGCTGCCTCGGTGCGGTTGGAGCACCCCGTCTTGCGCAGGATGCTGCGCACGTGGTTGGCGGCGGTGTGCTCGCTGATCGTCAGCTCGGCGCCGATCTCGCGGTTCGAGAGCCCGCGCGCGACGAGCCGAAGGATCTGTGCCTCGCGCGCCGACAGGCCGTCGGGGAGCCCTGAGGGCGGGGTCTGCGCGCCTCCGAGCTCGGCGATCCGTTTGCGCAGCGCAGCCAGGCCGATCGCGCTCGCGAGCTGCTCGCCCTCGGCGAGGAGCTCGGCGCCGCCGCCGCGGCGCTCGCCCCCGCGCGCGATCAGCATGCGCGCGTACTCGTAACAGGTGTGCGCGAGCCAGGTCCGCGCGTCCATCGCGCGGTTTGTCTCGAGCGCACGCTCGAAGTGCTCCTGCGCGCGCTCCCACTCGCCGAGCGTGGACGCCAGCATCCCCAGGTAGCGGTCGGCGCCGCCGTAGTAGGCGACGAGGTGCCCGATCATCACGTTGGCGCCGGCGAGCGGCGCGAGCTCGGGGTAGACGAGCGCGGCGACGGCCTCATCGCCCAGGGCGACGCACGCGTCGGTCACGTATGTGAGCGACGCCAGCCACAGCGACTCGCGCATCGGCTCGAGGCCCTCGCCGGCTATCCGCGCGAGCTCGCCTCTGGCCTCGCGCTCCATCCCCAGCTCGACGAGCAGGGACACGAGTCCCGGGCGCCACGAGCCGTGACGGCCGGAGGCGAGGATCCTGATCACGGGCGCGAGCTCGGCGAGCCGTCCCTGCTCGCGGCGAATGCTGAACATCTGGATCCCGTGCGTCCCCGAGGCGTCGCGGCCGGTGAGCATCCGCCCGGCCTCCTCGGAGCGGTGCGCCATCGCCTCCGCGTCCGCGAGCCGCCCGTCAGACAGCGCGATCGCCGCCCCGTAGTGCTCGGCGACGTGCAGGTAGAACGGCTGCCTGGTGATCTCCGCCATCTCGCGCAGCACGGCCACCTCGCTGCGAGCGGAGCGGATGTCGCCGATCGCGACGAACGCGGGAACGCGCCAGCCCATCGCTTCGGCCTGGAGCTCGCTGTCGCCGAGCTCCTCGGCGATGGCCTTGCCCTCGGCGAGCATCTCGATGATCTGCTCGAGCGGCGTCTCACCGCGCGCCCAGTACGAGCGCGCGAGCGTCGTCGCGAGGCCTCTGCGATCGCCCAGGCGCCGCGAGATCGCGATCGCGTTGCGGCGGACGACCGCGCCTCTCGCTTGCTGCCCCTCGAGGTCGAGCCGCCGCGCGAGCGCGCCGAGGAGGGCGACGCGTAGCTCGGATTCCTCCTCGCCGAGCGCGGCGGTCGCCTCCTCGAGCAGGTCGACGACATTGCGCGCGATCCCCGGTCCCGGCCTCCAGCCCGCCTCCTCGTAGAGCGAAGCCGCGCGCGCGAGCAGATCGGGGTCCTGAAGCTCGCGGCCGAGCTGTGCGGCGGCCGCTGCCGCCTCGAGCGCCTCCGACGCGTTGCCGCCCCTGTGCCTCGCCATGCCCAGCTCGAGCAGTACCTCCGCGCGCTGCACCGGATCGTCCAGCCCGAGGTCGAGCGCCGTCACGAGCATGTCCGCGGCCTCGTCGAAGGCGACCGCCCCGGCCGCCGCGCGCGCCGCGCGCACGTTGTACTCGACCGCGCGCTCGACCCCGCCGAGAGGCGCCGCGGCCGTGAAGTGGTGCGCGAGGTCCGCGAGCGCGCGCACGGAACGCGCGTCGAGCGCCTCGAGCGCCTCGCCGACGCGCAGGTGCAGCTCCGCCCTGCGCACCGCCGACAGGCGGTCGTAGACCGCGCGGCGCACGAGCTCGTGCGTGAACCTGTAGGCGAGCTGGCGGCCCGGGAGCTCGACGACGATCCCGCTGCGGCTCGCCTCCTCGATCGCCCCGACCAGCTCGAGCTCGCCGAGCCCCGAGCCGCGCGCGATCAACGGGAGCTCGAAGTCCGCGCCCGTGGTCGCCGCGAGCTCGAGCAGCCGCGTGGTGGTCGAGTCAAGGCGCGCCAGGCGGCCGCTGACCACCTCGCGCACGCTCTCCGGAGTCCCGAGCGCGGCGAGCGAACCCGTCAGGCGCAGCTCGCCGCTGGTCGTCACGATCGTGCCCGTCTCGACCGCCGCGCGCCACAGCTCGCACACCAGGAACGCGTTGCCGCCGGTGAGGTCGGAGATGGTTCTCGCGAGCTGCGGCACGTCGGCGCCGGCGTTGCGCGGCGCGACGCGCTGCACGAACTCGGTCACCTCCCCGCCCGAGAGCCCGCCGAGGCGCAGGCGCACGAGGTCGTCGGAGCGCCGCAGGTCGGCGAGCGTCTGCGCGAGACCCTCCGGGACCTCGGCCTCGGTGTCGCGGAACGTCGCGAACAGCAGCACGCGTCCCGTCCACGGCGCCTGCGCGAGGTGTCGCAGCAGCAGCAGCGTCGGCGTGTCGGCCCAGTGGCCGTCCTCCACCACGAGCACGACGGGCTGGCGCCGGCTCGCGCGATCGAGCAGATCGGCGACGATCGTGTGCACGCGGTGGCGCTCGGTGTCCGGATCGGCGTGCGTCGGCGGGGGCAGCTCGCCGAGCCGCTCGGAGAGGTCTGGCAGCAGGCGCACGAGCTCCCCGCCGGAAGCGCCCAGAGCGGCCCTCAGCTCGTCGGGCTCGATCACTGCGACGAGCCGCTCGAGCGCTTGCGTGAACGGCCCGTACGGCGTTCGCACGACCGCGTCGCATGCCCCGTAGAGCACGAGCGCTCCCGCGCGTGCCGCCCCGGCGGCGAACTCGCGCACGAGTCGGCTCTTGCCCGAACCGGGCTCGCCGCCGAGCAGCACGACGCGGCGTCCCTCTCCCTCGGCCGCCGGCATGAGCATCCGCAGCTTCTCCAGCTCGGCCGACCGTCCGACGAAAGGGAACGGCGAGGGAACTCGAAGCGGCGCAGGAAGCTCGTGCACTGACACCCCCTCGAGGAGGATAGTCAGATCTGATCAGCGGCGCGTTTCACCGCTCCGGCCGGCGCGCGGAAATTCGGTCAACGTCGGTCATGACAAGCGTGCCCTCACCGCTTACGCTGAACGCGCGATGGGACACTTCCAGCACTTTCGAGAAGGAGTACAGCCATGAGCACCACCGTCTCACCGGCACAGGCCGCGCGCGAGCAGCTGTCCGATTTCCACGGGCGGCTGATCGGACCCGACGACGGCGACTACGAGCAGGCACGCGCGGTCTACAACGCGATGATCGACCGCCGGCCGGCCCTGATCGCGCGCTGCGCGGACGTCGAGAGCGTCGCAAGCGCGGTCGGCTTCGCGCGCGAGCGCGGGCTGCCGCTCGCGGTGCGCGGCGGCGGTCACAACGGCGCGGGCCTCGGGACGTGCGATGACGGCGTCGTCATCGACCTGTCGCTGCTTAAGGACATCGACGTCGACCCGCAGGCGCGAACGGTGCGCGTGGGCGGCGGCTGCACGTGGGGCGAAGTCGACGGCGCGACGGGCGAGCACGGGCTTGCGACCCCCAGTGGAATCATCTCCACGACCGGCGTCGGCGGGCTCACGCTGGGCGGCGGCCTGGGCCACCTCACACGCAGGTTCGGCCTCACGATCGACAATCTCCTCGAGGCGGAGATGGTGCTCGCGGACGGCACCGTCGTGCGCGCGAGCGCGCAGGAGCATCCGGACCTGTTCTGGGCGATCCGCGGCGGCGGCGGAAACTTCGGCGTCGTCACCTCGTTCCGCTTCCGCGCGCACGAGGTCGGCACGATCTTCGGCGGACCGACCTTCTGGGCGGTCGAGGACAGCCGCGAGGTCCTCTCGGCATACCGCGAGTTCCTCCCCGCCGCTCCGCGCGAGCTGAACGGCTTCTTCGCGTTCCACGTCGTCCCCCCGGCGCCGCCCTTCCCGGAGGAGATCCACCTGCGCGAGGTGTGCGGCGTGGTGTGGTGCTACACCGGCCCCGAGGAGCAGGCGGTAAAAGCGATGGCGCCGCTGCTCGACTCGGTTCCCGAGCCGCTCATGCACGGCGTCCAGGCGATGCCCCACGCGATGCTTCAGGGCGCCTTCGACGGGCTGTACCCGCGCGGCGATCTCTGGTATTGGCGTGCGGACTTCGTCAACGAGATCCCCGACGAGGCGGTCGACCTCCACGCTCAATTCGGCTCGCGGCTGCCGAGCATGAAGTCGACCATGCACATGTACCCGATCGACGGCGCCGCCCACGACGTCGCGCCCGAGGACAGTGCATGGAGCTACCGCGATGCCACCTGGGGCTCGGTGTTCGCCGGGGTCGACCCGGATCCCGCGAATCGCGACGCGATCTCGCGCTGGAGCATCGACTACCACGAAGCGCTGCACCCGTACTCCGCGGGCGGCGCGTACGTGAACATGATGATGGACGAGGGCGACGAGCGGGTGCGCGCGAGCTACCGCGGCAACTACGACCGGCTCGCTCGCGTCAAGAAGACATACGACCCGGACAACGCGTTCCGGATCAACCAGAACATACGGCCCGCGGACAGCTAGAGGAAGGTCCGTCAGCGAGAACAAGGTCCGCGGGCTAGAGGAGGTCCGGCGGCTAGAGGAAGTCCGCCGACGGAGCGCGGCCCAGCCGCGCCGCCCGCCTCAGCCCGGTCGTCTCGGGCGGGCCGCTCCGTGCGGTCCCCGAGACTACGAGTCCGCCTGCTGATTCGCCCAGACCTCGACGCCCGCCGGCTCGCCGCGCGCGGCGTCGGCGGCACGGCGACCGCCGTCCGCGCTCACCGGGTCGCGCTCCGCGCCGTCGCTCGCCGCGCGATGCTTCGCCGCGCCGTCGCTGTTCGCCTTGCCGTCGCGCTTCGCGAGCCGCTGCGTCTCGCGGTCGGCCTTCGCGAGCTCCTGCGTCTCGCGGTCGGCCTTCGCGAGCTCCTGCGTCTCGCGGTCGCTGTCGTCCTTGCCGTCGGCCTTCGCGAGCTCCTGCGTCTCGCCGTCGCCCTTCGCGAGCTCCTGCGTCTCGCCGTCGCCCTTCGCGAGCTCCAGCG
>DATBCA010000124.1:0-5219 GCA_036270715.1 Solirubrobacteraceae bacterium | reverse complement strand
CGCTCCAGGCGTGACGCGGGTCGCCATCAAGGGGCTGTTTGGCCGTAAGACACGGGCGGCGCTAACCGCGGTCGCCATCATCCTCGGCGTCGCGATGGTGAGCGGCACGTACATCCTCACCGACACCATCAAAGCGGCGTTCTCGACCGTTTTCACGCGCGTTTACCGGAACACCGACGCGGTCATCACCGGCAAGAGCGCGATCGGAGGCGAAGAACGCGGCAACGAACGCGAGACGCCACCGTCGCTGCCGGCTTCTCTGCTCATCCGCGTGAAGGCCCTGCCGGGCGTCGCGCAAGCCTCGGGTGGCATCTCCGACCGCGCGCAGCTCGTCGGGCGTAACGGGAAAGTCATTTCGCGCGGGGGGGCGCCGGCGCTCGCGTTCAGCTACCAGCCCGGCGCCGAACGCTTCAACCCGCTCTCGCTGACCAAGGGAAGCTGGCCCAGCGGGCCGGGACAGGTCGCGATCGACGCCTCGACGGCCGAAAAAGAACACTTCGTGCCCGGACAGCGCATCGGGATCATCGCGCGCGGTCCAGAGCAGACATTCACGATCGCGGGCGTCGTCAAGTTCGGAGGCGTTTCCTCCCTGGGAGGCGCGACGATGTCCGTGTTCACGACCACGACAGCCCAGCAGATCTTCAACAAGCAGGGGCGCTACGACTCGATCCTCCTCGCCGCGGTGAGCGGAGTGACGCCGCAGCGGCTCGTGCGCGAGATCGCGCCACTGCTGCCGGCGACGGCGCAGGTCCGCACCGGACAGGCACAGGCCCAGAAGCAGACGAACGACACGAACGGCTTCCTCACCATCTTCAAGGACTTCCTGCTCGCGTTCGGAGGAATCGCGCTGTTCGTCGGGAGCTTCGTGATCGCGAACACGCTGTCGATCACGATCACGCAGCGAACGCGCGAGCTCGCCACGCTGCGGACGCTCGGCGCTACGCGTCGCCAGGTCCTGCGCTCGGTGATCGCCGAAGCGCTCGTCATCGGCACGCTCGCCTCGGTCGTCGGACTGTTCGCGGGGCTCGGGCTTGCGAAGGGCCTGAACTCGTTGCTCGTCTCGTTCGGGATCGACCTTCCGCAGGCGAGCACGGTGTTCGCGACGCGGACCGTCATCGTCTCGTTGCTCGTCGGCGTGCTCATCACGCTCGCCGCCGCGTTGCGCCCAGCGCTCAGATCGACGCGCGTGCCGCCGATCGCGGCCGTGCGCGAGGGCGCGGTGCTGCCGCCGACGCGCCTGTCGCGGCTTGGCGCGTACCCGGCGGCGGCGACGACGGCGGCCGCGCTGGCGCTGCTGCTCCTCGGCATGTTCCTGAGCGGCGTGTCGACCGGAACGAGGCTTCTCGCGATAGGCGTCGGAGCCGTCGCGATGTTCCTCGGCGTCGCGATGCTCGCTCCGCGAGCGGTGCCGAGCCTTGCGCTGGTGCTCGGCTGGCCGTCGGCGCGCTTCGGCGGGATATCCGGCTCGCTCGCGCGTGGGAACTCGATCCGCAATCCGGTGCGAACGGCGTCAACGGCCTCGGCGCTCATGATCGGGCTCGCGCTCGTGACGTTCGTCGGCGTGCTCGCCGCGGGGCTGCGAACGCGCTTCGAACGCAGCGTCGACGACACCTTCGTCGCCAACTACGCGCTCACCTCGACCGACAACTTCAGCCCCATCAGCGTCTCATCCGCGAACGCACTTTCGAAAGTGCCTGGAGTGCAGGTCGTCTCGGGCGTGCGCGCGGGCAACGGCCGCGCTTTCGGCTCGAAAGTGACGGTCACCGGCGTGACCGGCGACGTGGGCAGGGTTATCGCGATCAAATGGAAGTCGGGCGGGCCCCGCACCCCCGAACTGCTCGGCCTAGAAGGGGCGTTCGTCTCCAAGGACTTCGCGAACGAAAAGCACCTGCACGCGGGATCGCCGGTCTCGCTGAAGACTCCGAACGGCGCGATCGTGCCGCTCACCATCCGCGGCGTCTACGAACCGCCGAAAGGCAGCGCCGCGTTCGGTGACGTGACGATCTCGACGACGCGCTTCGATCAGCTCTACAGCAATCCGCAGAACGTGTTCACGTTCATCGACGTGGCGGGCGGCGTCAGCGCGGCGAACACCCACGCGCTGCGGTCAGCTCTGAGCGGCTTCCCCGACGCGAAGCTGCAGACCAAGTCGCAGTTCAAGCACAACCAGCTACAGGGGCTTACGCTGCTGCTCAACCTGCTGTACGTGCTGCTGTCGCTCTCGATCATCGTGAGCCTCTTCGGCATCGTCAACACGCTCGTGCTGACGGTCTTCGAACGCACGCGCGAGCTCGGCATGCTGCGCGCGATCGGCATGACGCGCGGGCAGATCAGGCGCATGGTCCGCCACGAGAGCGTCATCACGGCGCTGCTCGGCGCCGCGTTCGGAATACCGATCGGCGTGCTGCTGGCGCTGATGGTCGGCGTCGCGATCAAGTACGCCGCGTTCACCGTGCCGATCGCCACGCTCGTCGTGTTCGTGATCGCGGCGGTCATCGCGGGCCTGATCGCCGCGATCCTCCCCGCGCGGCGCGCGGCGAGGCTCAACGTGCTCGCGGCGCTGCAGTACGAGTAGCCGCTCGCTGCCTACGGCCTGCCGCCGGGGCGGCGTTCGACGCCCGCGTCGGACGCGATCAGGATCTCGCTCACGAGCTCCGGCGCGAACAGGCCGTGCTCGACCACGCCAGGCGTCGCGTCCAGGCGCGCGGCCAGCTGCGCGGGGTCGCCGACCGGGCCCAAGTAGTCGGCGATCGCGCCACCGTCGGGGCTTTCGGGCACGTCGCGCAGGCGCGCGTCGCGCAGCAGGCGCAGGGTCGCGCAGACGCCGAAGCGCACGAGCTCCAGAGGAATCGGCGGCCCGAGCTGGGCGACGGCCTTCTCGGCGGAGGCGATGACGACGAAGCGGCGCGCGGCCGACGCGAGGATCTTCTCGCGCGTGTGCGCCGAGCCGCCGCCCTTGACGAGCCAGCCCGCAGGATCGATCTGGTCTGCGCCGTCGATGTACAGGTCCAGCTCGCCGAGCTCGTCGAGCGCTCGCATTTCCAGGCCGAGCGAGATAGCCGCGCGCTCGGTCGCGGGCGAGCTCGCGACGCAGCGCATCCCGCGCAGCCGGCGAGCCGCCAGCGCCGGCAACAGGTACGCGACCGTCGTGCCGGTTCCCAAGCCGAGGCGCATCCCGTCGCTGGCGAGCCCGGCCGCGGCGTTCGCGGCCGCTTGCTTTTGCCGGGCGGTCGCGTCGGGGTCCGTCAGCGGCGCCGCTCGCCCTGACCGAGTCGCACGCGAGGACGCCATGGGGCGGACGTTACATCGGTGAGAGCGCCGGTGAGGCGAACGCGGTGAGGGAGGTCCGGCCGGTGCAACAGGAATCCCTGGCCGACGGTGCAACCGAGCTCGCGCGCCAGCGCGAGCTGTTTGTGCGTTTCGATCCCGACCGCCACCGCTGTCAGGCCCGCTTCCTTGGCGAGCGCGATCGTCGCCGCGACCATCGCCCGCGTCGTGCGGTCCCGGTCGAAGCTCTCGATGAGGTTGCGGTCAAGCTTGAGCATGTCGAGCGGGAGGTTGCGGGTGAGGTTGAGCGACGGCTGAACCCTCCCGAAGTTGTCGAGTGCCGTGACCACCCCGAGGCGGCGCACGCTCGTGAGCGCGCTCTTTGCGCGCTCGAGGTCGTGAACGACGGCCTCCTCGCTCACCTCGATGCAAAGCGCGGGCCCCGGGAGGCGGAACCTTGCGAGCGCTGCGCTGACCCGCTCGGCGAGGTCCGCGTCGACGAGCTCGCGCTCGGAGACGTTCACCGATACCGGGATCGTGATTCCCGCGCGACGCCACGCATCCGCCTGCGCGCAGGCCGCCTCGAGGACCCACTCGCCGATTTGGAGGATCAGGTCGCTTTCGCCCGCGCGCGGAAGGAACGTGGAAGGCAGCAGCTCCTCGAGCGTCGCGCCTTCGCACTCGTCCGGGTGCCACCGCAGGAGCGCCTCACACCCGATCGCGCGGCCGCCTGCAAGCGCCACGATTGGCTGGTAGGTCAGGCGCAGCTCGCTGCGCGGGAGCGCGTGCAGCAGGCGTTCCTCGATTTCGAGCTGCGCGCTCGCTTCGGCGCGCAGGCTCTCGCCGAACAGTTCCAGCCGGTGCCCGCCCGCACCCTTCGCGCGGTACATCGCCACGTCCGCTTCGCGCAGCATCGCCTCGGGATCGGCAGTGTGGTCCGCGGAGAGCGAGATGCCGACGCTCGCCGGCATTGACACCTCGGTGCGACCGACCGGGATCGGCCGCTGCAGCGCGCCGAGCACGCGCTCGGCGAGCGCGAGTGCTTCTGCTTCGCTTTCGAGGTCCTCCGCGAGGATCACGAACTCGTCGCCGCCGAGGCGAGCGACGGTGTCGCTGTCGCGCATCAGCTCGCCGAGACGCTCGGCGACGGCCGTGAGCACGTCGTCGCCGACGCCGTGGCCGTAGCGGTCGTTGACGACCTTGAACCTGTCGAGGTCGATGAAGATCAGCGCGACGAGCGCGTCGCTTCGCTGCAGGCGCGAGAGCGCCTGACGGGTGCGGTCCATCAGCAGCACGCGGTTGGGAAGCTCGGTCAGCGGGTCATACAGCGCCTGCAGCGCGCGGCGCTCCAGCGTCTGGCGCTCGGTCACGTCGCGCGCGGCGAGGAACCACACCTCGCCGTCGCAGCGCCCGCTCCAGGCAAGCGAGCGCCACTGGCCGTCGCGGTGGCGGAAGCGGTTGGTGAAGTTCTCGAGCTCGGCCTCGTGGCGGCTTCCGCTGAGCAAGCACACAAGCGTCTGGTCGACGTCGTCGGGGTGGACGAACTCGACCAGCGGCCTGGAGAGCAGCTCGGAGCGGGTCCAGCCGAGGGCGCTTTCCCAGGCGGGGTTGACGAGCGTGAAGCAGCCGTCGACCGACAGCGTCGCGAGCAGGTCGTTGGTCATCTCGAAGAGTCGCGCTACGCGCGCGAGCTCGTCGGACGCGGCAGGCGACTCTGCACCGGGCGTTGCGGGCGCGCCGTCTCCTCCGTCCGGTCCGGCGCCGGGCCCCGGACCATCCGCGCGGGCGAACGCGCCGGGGACGGCGCTAAGGCTGACGTCATGATCCGGCGCCGCATCGGCGCAAGGGTCCGGTGCGGGCGCACCACTCATCGCATTTGGTTGCATCTGTGCCCATTTCGTCGGAGATCGCGCCGGTGAGCACTTGGCGCGCCGAGGCGAAATGGACGGATT
>DATBCA010000123.1:0-3858 GCA_036270715.1 Solirubrobacteraceae bacterium | reverse complement strand
GAGCACGCCCGCGAACGCGCTGTGCATGCCGCCGATCGGATCGCAGACGGCCATCGCCCCGAGCGTGTCGCCGTGGTAGCCGCCGCGGACCGTCAGCAGGCGCGTGCGCTGCGAATACCCGCGCGCGCGCTGGTACTGCATGCACATCTTGATCGCGACCTCCACGGACACCGAGCCGGAGTCGGCGAAGAACACGCACTCAAGCGGCGGCGGCGCGAGCGCGAGCAGGCGCTCGGCGAGCCTCACCGCGGGCTCGTGCGTCAGCCCGCCGAACATCACGTGAGCCATGCGTTCGAGCTGCTCTTCCAGCGCCGCGTCGAGCGCCGGGTGGCGGTAGCCGTGGATCGCGCACCACCACGACGCCATCCCGTCGATCAGCTCGCGCCCGTCGCGCAGGCGGATGCGCACGCCCTCGGCCGCGTCTACGAGCAGCGGCTCGGATAGACCGGGAAGCGGTCCGTATGGATGCCAGACGTGCTCGCGATCGAACGCGAGAGTGTGCTGCGCTGCCGACGTCCCGCGCTCAGTCCTCGTAGGGGACGAAGTCACGCTTGCGCGCTCCGCACACCGGACAGAACCAGGTGTCGGGGATGTCCTCGAAGGCGGTCCCGGGCGGGATGCCGCCGTCGGGGTCGCCCTCCTCGGGTTCGTAGATGAACCCGCAGGACTCGCAGATCCAGCGCTGCAGCGTTTGCGTGCTCGAACTCATGCGCAGAAGAGTATCTGCCTGTAGGGTCGGCCGGTGAGCGTCGAAGACGAACCGCAGGTCGAGCCCGGCACCGAGTACAACCCCGGCGAGGCGACCACGCCGCGCCAGGCGGCGACCGTGATCCTGCTCCGTGGCGGCGCGAGCGAGCTCGAGGTCCTGCTCGTCAAGCGCACGCCGAAGGCGCGCTTCATGGGCGGCGTGTGGGTGTTTCCCGGCGGAGCCGTCGACGAGGGCGAGGGCGACGGTGACGAGGCGCACCGCGCCGCGGCGATTCGCGAGCTTCGCGAGGAGGCGGACATCGAGCTCGGGGACCCCGCCGAGCTGGTCAAGTTCTCGCGCTGGATCACCCCCGCGCTCGTCAAGATCCGCTTCGACACGCATTTCTTCCTCGCGCCGGTGCCGGATGGGCAGGAGCCGCGCGTGGACGGGGAGGAGTGCATCGACCTCGGCTGGTTCGCGCCCGCACGCGCGCTGCAGGCCAACCGCGCTGGAGAGATCTCGCTCGTCTTCCCCACGATCAAGCACCTCGAACAGCTCGCCCCGTTCGCGTCCGTCGACGAGCTGCTCGCGCACGCCCGCGGTCGCGACGTGCAGCCCGTCGAGCCGAAGGTCTTTCTCGAAGGCGAGGTCGCGCGCGTGCTCCTTCCCGGCGAGCCCGGGTACTGACGCAGGCTCAGCGCTGCTGAATGTCGATCACGTGCGTGACCGCGTTGATCAGCGCGAGGTGCGTGAAGGCCTGCGGGTAGTTGCCGAGGTGGCGCCCGCTCGATGCCTCGAGCTCCTCCGCGTACAGCTCGAGCGGCGAGGAGTACCCGAGCAGGCGCTCGCAGAGGTGTTCGGCCGACCGCGCGTCGCCGATCTCGCACAGCGCCGAGACGAGCCAGAAGGAGCAGATCAGGAACGTCCCCTCGGCGCCCGTGAGGCCGTCGTCGGTCTCATCCGTCCGGTAGCGCAGGACGAGCCCGTTCTCGGTCAGCTCGTCGCGGACCGCCCTCACCGTCGCGCACACGCGCTCGTCGTCGGGTGGCAGGAAGCGGAACAGCACGACGAGCAGCGTCGAGGCGTCGAGCGCGTCGGTGTCGTAGTGCTGGCGAAAGACGTTCCGTGAATCGACGCCGCGCTCGAGGATGTCCGCGTGGATCTCGTCGGCGAGCGCCTGCCAGCGCTCGCTCATCTCTTCCTCTGCGCGGCGTTCCGCGAGGCGCGCGCCGCGGTCGAGCGCGACCCAGCACATGAGCTTCGAGGAGAGGTAGTGGCGAGGCTCGCCGCGCGCCTCCCAGATGCCCTGGTCCGGTTCGCGCCACACGCGCGCGGCGCATTCGACCTGCTCGACCAGCACCGGCCACAAGCGCTCGGGTATGTGGTCGCGCTCCTTCGAATGCAGGTACACCGAGTCGAGCACCGCGCCGTAGACGTCGTTCTGGCGCTGGTCGAACGCGCCGTTGCCGATCCGCACCGGTCGCGCGCCCTCGTAGCCCTTGAGGTGATCGAGCGTCGACTCGCGCAGGTCTTTCTGGCCCTTGATCCCGTACATGATCTGCAAGGAGCCGTCGCCGTTGCGCTCGAGGTCGGCGACGTACTGGACGAAGTCGTCCGCCTCCCAGTCGAGGCCGAGCGCGTGCAGCCCCCACAGCGTGAACGAGGCATCGCGCATCCAGCAGTAGCGGTAGTCCCAGTTGCGTTCTCCGCGCGGCGTCTCCGGCAGCGATGTGGTCGGCGCCGCGACGAGCGCTCCGGTGGGCATGAACGTGAGCCCCTTGAGCACGAGCGCCGAGCGCTGCAGGTGCTTGCGCCACGGGTGGTCGGGATAGCTGCCTTCGGCCAGCCACCCGCGCCAGAACTGGCTCGTTCGCTGCATGTACTCGGCGGCCTGCTGCACGGTGCGTGGCCCGCCGAGTTCCTGCGTCCACGAGAGCGCGCAATAGCACCTCTCTCCTTCGCGCATCGTGTGGCGGCCGTGCACGCGGTTGCCCTCGATGCCCAGGCGCATGTCGCTGTACAGGCGCATCCCGCCCTCGCCGTAGACGGTGTCGAGGGCTTCGCCCCCCTCCGGCGCTGTATCGACGCGATGCCACTCCGCGGGCGTCGCCCCGTAGTCGAGCATCGGCTCGCATACGAGCTCGACCTGGACCATGCCCTGGATGCATTCGACCAGGCGCACGAGCAGGTGATCGGCGTCGAAGTCGGTCGGCGCACGCGTGTGGGAGGAGCTGTGCTCGTCGTCGTGCCATTCGCCGATCGTCAGCGCGTCGAGTACGCGCAGCCAGCCCTGCGGCGTCATCCACGTCGTCTCGATGATGTTCGTCCCGGGCACGTAGCGCCGCCCCGCCGGCACGTACACGCCGTAGGGCCCGAGACGCCAGCGGCCCGCTCCGCGGTCGAGCATCGCGCCGAAGATCGACGGCGAGTCGAAGTGCGGCAGGCACATCCACTCGATCGATCCGTCCGAGGACATCAGCGCCCCGGTGTGGCAGTCGGAGAGGAAGCCGTAGTCGGCGATCGCCGGAAACGGCGAGCTCGTCCCGGCGGCGCCGGGTTCGCTAGCCAGCAGTTCTTCGCGCGGAGTGCTGAGGCTCATCCGCTGACAAGGTAGCGTCGCGTTCGACGTCGGGCGGGAGCGCGCCTTCACCGTCGAGCTTGTCGAGGTGCGCAGCGAGCGTTATCGCGGCGGCCCCGCGCAGCTCGCGCGGCACCTCAGACCACGCGGCGTCGAGCAGCTCGTCGACCGTGCGGCGGCCTTCCGCGAGCGCGTCGCGCAGGCGGCGCTCGCGCTCGAGGCGGTGGCTGATGTACTCGGCGAGCTTGGCGTCGGCGCCCGATACGAGCGGCCCGTGACCCGGGCACAGCACGCTGAAGTCAGACCGCGCGCGCAGCAACGAAAGCGCGCGCAGGTAGCCGGACATCGCGCCCGGGTATGCCGAGATGAACACGCTGCCTTCGCCGAGCACCGCGTCGCCGGTGAAGCACGCGCCCGCGCCGATCAGCGCGAAGTGGTCGGGGGCGTGGCCGGGCGTCGCGAACGCCTCGAGCGGGCCGACGCGCACCCCGTCGGCGAGCATCACCTCCGCGCCGCCGCGGCCGGCGGCGAGCGGGGCGGGGTGGCGCTCGCGCAGCGCGGCGACCGCGCCCGCGTGATCGCCGTGGTCGTG
>DATBCA010000122.1:0-1901 GCA_036270715.1 Solirubrobacteraceae bacterium | reverse complement strand
ACGACGTCTACGCGACCGCGCGCGGCACGCTCGCGCGGATCGCCTCGCCGCTGGCCGTGCGGGCGCGAAGGCGCCGGCACGAGCGCCTGTTCGCGCTCACGCGCCTTGCGCCCGGCGCGCGCGTGCTCGACGTCGGCTGCGGGTCGATCGGCCTGCGCGCGCTCGAGCCAGAGCTCGAGATCACGGGCGTCGACGTCGTCGACGTGCCCGATTACCCCGGCCCGTTCGTGCGCGCGGACGCCGCCGAGGGCCTTCCGTTCGCCGACGCGGAGTTCGACCTGGCGTACTGCTCGAGCGTCATCGAGCACGTCGCGCCCGCGCGCCGCGCGGCGTTCGCCGCGGAGCTCAGGCGCGTCGGCCGCGGCTGGTTCGTGCAGACGCCCGCCTACTCGTTCCCGATCGAGCCGCACTCGCTGCTGCCCGCCGCGCACTGGCTCGCGCCCGCGGTGCGGCGCCGGTACTGGCGCCTCGGCGCAGCCGGAGGCTGGGAGGAGATCTCGCTGCTGCGCCGCGCCGAGATCGAGGCGCTGTTCGGCCCCGCGCGCGCCGAGCGCTTCGGGCCGCTCGTCAAGAGCTGGATATGCGTACGAGCGCCTCGTTGAACGCGTCGATCGCGTCCTCGATTTCGGAGCGGCTGACGTCGAGGTGCGTGACCGCGCGTACGCGGCGCGCGTCGAGCGCGAGCACGTCGACGCGCTCGGCGAGCCGCTCGACGACGCGCGCGGCATCGTCGACGGCGAAGATCACGATGTTCGTGTCGACGGTCTCGGGATCGATCGCGACGCCCGGGATGCGAGCCAGCGCCTGCGCGAGCAGCCGCGCGTGCTCGTGGTCCTCGGCGAGGCGCTCGACGTTGTGGTCCAGCGCGTAGATGCAGCCCGCGGCGAGGATGCCCGACTGGCGCAGCGCGCCGCCCATCATCTGCTTGAAGCGCCACGCCTCGCCGATCAGCTCGCGCGAGCCCGCGAGCACCGCGCCGGCGGGCGCGCCGAGGCCCTTGCTGAAGTCGATCCACGCGGTGTCGAAGGCGCTCGCGTAGTCGCGCGCGGAGACGCCCGAGCGGACGACCGCGTTCATCAGCCGCGCGCCGTCGAGGTGCGCGCGCAGCCCGTTCTCGCGCGCGACCGCGAGCACCTCGCGGATCGTCTCGAGCGGCCACACGCGCCCGCCGCCCATGTTCGTGGTCTGCTCGACGGACACCAGCCGCGACCGCGGCGCGTAGCGGTCGCCGGGCGCGTGCAGCGCCTGTTCGACCTGCTCCGCGGTGAAGATGCCGCCGTCGCCGTCGAGCTGCTTGAGCATCGCGCCGGCCAGCGCCGCCGGCCCGCCCGCCTCCGCCACCACGGGGTGCGCGGTGCGGTCGAGGATCACCTCGTCGCCCCCGGGGCGGACGTGGAGGCGCAGGGCGATCTCGTTGCACATCGTCCCGCTCGGCAGGAACACCGCGTCCTCGTGGCCGAGCAGGTCGGCGACGCGGCGCTCGAGCTCGCGCGTCGTTGGGTCCGCACCGCGCTGCTCGTCGCCGACGTCCGCGGCGGCGATCGCCGCGCGCATGCCCGCGCTGGGGCGCGTCTGCGTGTCGCTGTGCAGGTTGACCGGCGCCACGGTCGCTCAGCCGCCGAGGCGGCTGATGTCGTTGCCGATGCCGTTGAGCACGAGGAAGAGCAGCAGCACGATGCCGACCGAGCTGTAGCGGTACATCGCGCCGACCGAGATGCGGCGCCCGCGCACCTTCTCGGCGATCGCCCACAGCGCATGTCCGCCGTCGAGCGGCAGGAACGGGAACATGTTGATCACCGCGAGGACCAGCGAGATGAACGCGAGGAACACGAGCGCGTAGCCCGTGCCGTGGACGACCGTTTCGTGCGCCGCTTGGGTGATGCCGACGATGCTCGACACTT
>DATBCA010000121.1:0-1776 GCA_036270715.1 Solirubrobacteraceae bacterium | reverse complement strand
CGCGCGCGTGAACTCCGAGATTCGCACCGTAAATGGCCGCGCGAGGTCGACCTGGACCCCGACGTGCTCTATGGAAGCTTCGAGCCGGACTCGGGCGCGCGGTTTCACCCGGCGCACCCTTCGCGAGCCAGCGCGCGCCTGACCCTCGATGTGCGCACCCCTCACCGCGGCCCATTCGTATTGAGAAACACGACCGGCCCACCGTTCATCCGCCCGTCACGCGCGAGCGCGAGCAGCGCGGCCATCGCCTTCGCGGTGTAGACCGGATCGAGTTCGAGTCCCTCCGCGCTCCGTACGAGCTCTATCGCGCGTTCACTCTCTGGGGTGTCGTGGCCGTAGCCGGGACCGAGCCAGTCGCGAACCACCATCAGCCGCTCGGCGCGCAGGTGCACCTCCGGTAGGTGAGCGCCGCGTTCGCGCAGAACGTCCGCGGCGCGCCGCGCGAGGCGGGCGATCACACGATCGTCGAGGCGCAGCAGGTCGGTGACGACGACGGCGACGACGGTCGTCGACGTCAGCCCGGCGAGCTCGAGGCCGGCGAAGAGTCCCGCCGCGGTGCCGCCAGAGCCCAGAGCGGCGACGACGTATGCGGGCTCGGGCATGACGCCGCTGCGGACTTGCTCCGCCAGCTCGTAGGCCACCTCGATGTAGCCGATCGCACCGATCCGGGAGGAGCCGCCAGACGGAAGCAGGTACGGACGCCGGTGGCGCGCGATCAGATACGGGAGCGCCGCGATGGTGCGCGCTTTGGTGTGCGTGAAGTGCAGCGCCGCCCCAGAGGCGCGCAGTCTCTGCAGCTGCGCGCGGACGTGGTCGTCGACGGGCTGGTCGACGAGCGCGAGAGCTGTCCTGATCCCGTGTTCGCGCCCATATAGCGCGGTCGCGAGGCCCCAATTCGTGCCGAGCCCGCCGACGGTGAGGATCGTGCCGCGACCTCGGCGCTTGGCCTCCGCGAGCAGCCACTCGAGCTTGCGGACCTTGTTGCCGCCCCAGCCGCCGTCGCCGTAGGGCCCCTCGTCCTTCAGCCAGACCTCCGCGCCGCTCGCCGCGAGCTCGCGAAGGGGGCGCAACGGCGTCGGCGAGCTACCCAGCGGGATGTGTGGGAGCGTCGCTTTCAGCGCGGGGAACGCGGCGTGTAGGCGCGGCGTCGGATCCACCGACGCAGAGCGTACGAGCGTAGGTCCGGCAGGCGCGCTTTGGCTCGCGCTCAGTGTGGGCCCCGCCCAGCGGTCGCAGGCTGATCCGGGTGTTCGCACCGTCCGGTCCTCAGCGGATCGGTTTGCCGCTTGGCGAGACGACGAGCCACGTGCCGCCAAACTCGTCGACGTTCTGACACAGGATCTCGCCGGGCGATACGTCGCCCGTGTAGTAATAGAGCGGGTGGCCGTCGTAGGTCACCTGCCGGGCGCCGTCGCGTCGGCGGACGGTGCCGAGCGCCCCGGGGAGTGTTCCGGCGCGGAGCGGTGCTCCGCGTGCGAGCACCGGCGGCCACGCGGCAGCGCAGCCTCCGTAGCAGGTACTCGCCACCGAGCGGTCGCGCGTGAACAGGTAGATGGTGCGGTCGCGCCCGTCGGCGAGGATACGTCCGTACCGGCTGGTGCGCACCGTGATCACCGGCCCCGCGGGTCGCCGGGCGCCGCGCGGGACGGAGTCGCGGGAGGCCGTTCTCGGGGCAGCGCGATACAGGGTCGGCGAGGGCGTCGTGGCGGTCGCGCTCGAGCCGCCGCAGGAGGAAAGGGCGAAGCCGGCGGCGATCGCCGCCGCTGAGAGCATGAA
>DATBCA010000120.1:0-4202 GCA_036270715.1 Solirubrobacteraceae bacterium | reverse complement strand
CGGGCGCTCCAGGAGCGCACCGGAGGGTTCACCGAGTTCGTGCCACTCTCATTCATTCCCTACCACACGCTGCTGGGCCGCACCCACGGCATCGAGGAGATCTCGGCCGAGGAGAACCTCAAGCACACCGCCGCCTTCCGGTTGGCGTTGGGGCGAACGGTGCCGAGCCTGCAGGCTTCGTGGGTGAAAATGGGGCTCGACGCCGCTGGCGAGGCGCTGCGGTGGGGCGTCAACGACCTCGGCGGGACGCTGATGGAGGAGTCGATCAGCCGCCTCGCGGGCAGCTACCACGGCACGCGCCTGGACCCCGAGCAGCTGATCGCCGCCGCGCACCGCGCCGGCCGCCCGGCCGCGGAGCGCACGACGCTGTACGAGATCCGCGGGCGCTACCCGCTGGCGGACGAGCGGGCGGCCGCGGTCGCGGCCTGACGGGGCCGGCGCTCAGTCGCGCGCGCGCGCGGAGGCGAGGAACTCCTCCAGCGCGGTGAGGATCAGGCGGTGGTAGCCGGTGCCGAACAGAAGGCTGTCGCGCACGCCGCGCGCCTCGTCCGACTCGCCGACCGCCTCCAGGTAGCCCTCGAGCTCGGCGAGCTTCGCGCGGTGCCACGCGATGCGCCGGCGCATGATCGGCAAAGGGTCGGCGCCCGCGAAGATCTTCAGCACCCCTTCGTCGCGCACCTGCGGCGGCGCGACGTCGGGCGAGGCCGTCCAGTCGCGCAGCGCCTCGCGCCCGTGCTCGGTGAGCTCGTACACCTTGCGCCTGCGCCCGCCCTGCTCCTGGCGCACGGTCAGGAAGCCGCCCCGCGCGAGGCGGTCGGGCTCGGCGTAGAACGTCGTGTGGGGCACGGGCCAGAAGTTCTCGATCGACTTCTCGAGCGCCTGCTTGAGGTCGTACGGCGTGGCCCGGCCGAGGAGCTCGAGCAGCGCGAGCACCGCGTACGACGTGCCGGTCAGCTTCATCGGCTCGGTCTCGTCAGCGGGGCGCGCGCTGAGGGGGTTGACAGCCATGATTCGGATTGTATAGTACCGACCGTACTACCGTCCGCATGATCAAAGAGGAGATGAGCACGATGAGCGACGCGAGCACCGACAACCAGGCGAGCGAGCTGCAGCGCGACGCGGTGATCGTCGGCGCGAGCCTCGCGGGCGCTACCGCCGCGATCGCGCTCGCGCGCCAGGGGGCGCGCGTGGCGCTCGTCGACCAGCGCACCGAGGCGAGCGCGTTCAAGCGCGTCTGCTCGCACTACATCCAGTCCTCCGCCGTGCCCGCGCTCGAACGGTTGGGGCTGCTCGAGCCGATGCTCGCCGCCGGCGCCGTGGTCTCGGGCGCGCGCATCTGGACGCGCTGGGGATGGGCCGAACGGTCGCCGAAGAGCAAGCTGCCGAGCGGCGTCAACCTGCGCCGCGAGGTGCTCGACCCGCTCATCCGCGAGATCGCCGCGTCCACTCCCGGCGTAGAGCTGATGCTCGGCCGCACCGCGCACGAGCTGATCCGCGAGCGCGACGAGATCGCGGGGGTGGTCGTGCGCGAGCGAAGCGGCGAGGAGGTGCGCCTGCGCGCACGGCTCGTCGTGGGCGCGGACGGACGCGACTCGCGCGTCGCGAAGCTCGCGGGCGTGCAGCGCAAGACGTATCCGCACGGGCGCTTCGCGTACGGCGGCTACTTCGAGGGCCCGCCTCCGGCGCGCGCGCCCGACGCGTCGCTGTGGATGCTCGACCCCGACATGGCGGCCGCGTTCCCCACCGACAGCGGCCTCACGTTCTACGCGGCGATGCCGGTCAAGGACCGCCTTCCCGCGTTTCGCGAGGACCCCGCGCGCGCGCTCGTCGAGTTCGTCGCGTCGATCCCGGACGCGCCGCCTATCGCCCAGTCCCGCCTCGTCGGAGACGTGCAGGGCAAGCTCGACATGACGAACATCGCGCACGCAGTCACCGCGCCCGGGCTCGCGCTGATCGGCGACGCGGCGCTCGCGATCGACCCGCTGTGGGGCGTCGGCTGCGGCTGGGCTTTCCAGTCCGCGGAGTGGCTCGCCGAGAGCGTCGCGCCCGCGCTGCGCGGCGAAGGATCGCTGGCGCGGGGGCTCTCGCGCTACCGCCGCCGCCACGCGCGCGGCCTCCGCGGGCACGCGATGATGATGTACGACTACGCGGGCGGCAGGAAGTTCCAGCCGCCCGAGCGGCTCCTCTTCAGCGCCGCGCCAAAGAGCGCGCGCCTCGGCGCGATCATGGAGGCGTTCGGCACGCGCAACATCGGGCCCGCGCGCATGATGCTGACGGGTATGCCGATCGCGCTCGGCGTTTCCGCGCGCAGCGCGCTCGCGCGCGTGGCCGGCGCGTCGCGCTCCGGCCAGGGCTCGGGGGCGGCTGCGGGCGGCGCCTCGGCGGGTGTGCGATGAGCGACCGATCAGAGACCGGCCTTCGCCACGCGCACGTCGACGTCGGCGAGGTCCACTCGCCGCTGATCGAAGCCGGCCCGCGGGAGTCGGCGGAGGCGGTCGTGTTCGTGCACGGCAACCCCGGCTCGAGCAGCGACTTCACCGCGCTCGTCGCCGCCGCCGGCGAGCTCGGCCGCGCGCTCGCGTTCGACATGCCGGGCTTCGGCAGATCGCGGGCGCCGGCGGGGTTCGAGTTCAGCGTTCAGGGCTACGCGCGATTCCTCGAGGACGCGCGCAAGGCGCTAGGGCTCGAGCGCGTCCACCTCGTCCTGCACGACTTCGGCGGTCCGTTCGGCCTCCTGTGGGGCTTCGAGCACCCCGACGCGTGGGCGAGCGTCGTGCTGATCAACGTCGGCGTGATGCCGGGCTACGTGTGGCATTCGATGGCCAAACGCTGGCGCACGCCCGTGCTCGGCGAGCTCACGCAGGCGTGGATCCCGCGCTGGGGCTGGCGGCGCGTGATGCAGGCCTCGAGCCCGCGGGGCATGCCGCTCGAGTTCGTCGACAAGATGTACGACGAGTACGACCGCGAAACGCGGCGCACGGTGCTCAAGCTCTACCGCGCGACGCCCGACCCCGGAGCGATGGCCGAACAAGTCGGCGCCTCGATCGCGCAGCTGCACCTGCCCGCGCTCGTCATCTGGGGCGCCGCGGACCCGTTCATCGGCGTCGAGTACGCCGAGCGCCAGGGCGAGTTCTTCGACGTGCAGCGAACCGTCGTGCTCCCCGACAGCGGCCACTGGCCCTTCCAGGATGACCCCGAGGCCGTGCGCGAGCCGGTGCTCGAGTTCCTGCGCGGGCAGCTCACGCGAACAGATCCTCGCTCCGCGGACGCAGCAGCTCCGCCGCTCCAGGCCCGTCCTGCGCAGTGACGTAGCGCTCGAGGCCCTCGACGACGACGACCGGCTCGCGCGAGTCCTTCGCGCGTGCAAGGTCCGCGAGAGCGGCCGCCGCATCGGCGACCGCGAGCCAGGTCGCCTGCAGGCGCATGCCCGCGGAGTCGGCGCGCCCGCGCCAGTCGTCGAGCGCGCGCATGCCCGCGAGTCCGATCGCGACGTCGACCTGGCCGTGGCGCCACGCGCGTCCGAAGCTGTCGCTGACGAGCACCGCGACGCGCGCGCCCGTGAGCTCGCGCACGCGCGCGCGCAGCGCCCGCGCCGAGCCGTCGGGGTCGCGCGGGAGCACGACGACGGTGTCGGGATCCTCGACGTTCGAGGCGTCCACGCCTGCGTTCGCGCACACGAAGCCCTGGCGCGTGCGGCAAATGATCACGCCGCGCTCCGCACGCAGCACCTCCGCGGACTCGTCGAGCACGACCTGAACCGCGCGCGGGTCCTTGTCCGCCTGCGCCGCCAGCTCGCGCGCGCGCCGGCCCGGCGCGATCTCCGCGAGCGAGACCACGGCGCCCTCGGCCTTCGAGACGACCTTGTGGGCGACGACGAGCACGACGCCGTCGCGCAGCTGAGCGGCCGCCGCGCACGCGATCAGTGCACCGAGGTCATCGCCCGCGCGCACCTCGGGAATGCCGCCGACGGCACTCGCGCGAACGCTCGCCACGACGCGTCGCGCCCTCAGGCGCCGGTTGCCAGCGGCGTCGCTCGCGCGTTCAGGTGCAGCTCGAGCACCTCGCGCGTGCGCGAGCACGACGCACCCGCCCGCTCGAGGTGCGCGCGCAGCGCCTCGAGGTCGGCGCGCGTGTCGACGTCGAGCAGCAGCGAGGGCGGGCGCGCGACGCGCGGCGCCACCCCCGCGGCGCGCGCGAGCGCG
>DATBCA010000119.1:0-3323 GCA_036270715.1 Solirubrobacteraceae bacterium | reverse complement strand
ACCGAGAACCCGGACGTACGTTGGCCCCCCGGCCTGCGTCCTTTGCCCTATACAGAACGTTGACCATATGTGAGCAGGATCACACTTGGCCGCAAGCGCTCGGCCCATCGGCCCATTGAGGTCCGCGCGCTGCCCGCCGATGCAACCCTTGATGAGCGCGACCTCGCTCCCGCATGGCGCTGCGGTCCTCTCCGGAGACGCGCTCGCGCAGCACCCCGACTTCGCGAGGCTGACGGCCGCCCGGCGGGCGCCGCAGGACGCGCTGCGGGCGCGGCTGAACGCGGTGGTGCTCGACCTCGTACTGCTCGCGCTGGTCTCGCAGGTCGCCGCAAGCGTGCTCGGTGCCGCGAAGGGGACCGCCGACCGCGCGCTCGTGTTCCTCGGCCTCGAGTTCGCTTACTTCTTCGCCTGCGAGCTCGCCAGTGGGCGAACCGTCGGCAAGCGCGTCTTCCACGTACGCGTCGTCACGGCGAGCGGGGACCCCGCGACCGCTCGCCAGATCGCGCTTCGCAACGTCCTGCGACTGGTCGACGCGCTACCGCTCCTGTACGCCTCGGGGCTCATCTCGATGATCCGCACCGGACCCGGACGCCGTCAGCGCATCGGAGACGTCGCCGCCGGCACAACCGTGCTGCTCGACGAGCACGGAAAGGCGCTGCGCACGCCGCGCTGGCTGCTGCCGGCGCTGACGCTGCTCACGACTGTCGCGTCCCTCGCGGTCGTCATACCGGCGCTGGCGAAAGAGCACGCGGGGCCCGGGCCCGCGCCGGTCGAGGGCGCATGGCAGGCGAACGCGACCCCGATCAGCGCGACCACGAGCGACACCCGGCCGACCAGCGCGAAGTGGACGATCGAAACGCAATGCCCGGCCGGCGGTCCGTGCGGCCTCGTCCTCATCTTCCAAGCAGCCGGGGCACGTCCTTTCAGCGCCCGGCTCATTCGCGGCTCGGCCGGTTGGATAGCGGTGTTCCCCGTGGTCGCGGTCCCGTGCGGTGAAGAACCCGACGGGCGCACTGCGTACCTGCAGCTGCACGCGGTCATCGGCCTGCGCTTCCACGAACGCGGGCTGGCCGGCGAAGGCGAGGAGCGTGACCTCGCGGACTCGCGTCGCTGCGGGTACTGGGCCGCCACCCGTCACTGGACGGCGAGCTACGTCGGCGTGGGGTGATTCGTCACCTCGACCGACGGATGTCTCCGCGGCAGGTCGTCAACCGGTCGGGCGGCGCGTCGGGCGCCTCACCACGCGTCGACGTACGGCCGCTTCTTCCCGGGTCGCTGCCACCACTGCGGCGCGTCGGGGTCGAACAGCGAGTCGATCCAACGGCGCGAGTCGGCGGGATCGATGACGTCGTCGATCTCGCCGTAGGACGCCATCGATAGGCCGCGGCCCCGCTCGTACGCAGCCGCGACCGCGGCCTCGAATACGCGTTCGCGCTCCTGCTCATCCTCGACCGCCTCCAGCTCGCGGCGCATCCCGAGCCTGACCGCGCCCTCGAGCCCCATCGCGCCGAACTCCGACGTTGGCCAGGCGACCGTGAAGAGGGGAGCCTTGAAGCCGCCTCCCGCCATCGCCTGGGCGCCGAGCCCGTACCCCTTGCGGAGGATGATGGTGCCTGACGGCACCGAGAGGTTGGCGCCCGCGAGGAACATGCGCGCGAAGTGACGCACGGTCGCCGTGCGCTCCGAGTGCGGGCCGACCATGAAGCCCGGCGTGTCGCAGAGGAACAGCACCGGCAGCTCGAAGGCGTCGCATAGCGCGATGAAGCGCGCGGCCTTGTCGGCTCCGTCGGCGTCGATCGCGCCGCCGAGGTGCGTGGGGTCGTTCGCGACGACGCCGAGCGCGCGCCCGTCGACGCGCGCGAGCGCCGTGACGATGCCGACGCCGAAGCCGCGGCGCAGCTCGAGGACCGAGCCCGCGTCGAGCAGCGTGTCGATCACGCGGCGCACGTCGTACGGGCGCTTGCGCGCTTCGGGAACGAGCTGGCGCAGCAGGCGCTGGTCGGCGGCCTCGCCGCTCGCGCGCGGGCCGGTGAAATACGAGAGGTAGCGCTTGGCCGTGTGCACCGACTCGTTGTCGTCGGCGACGCGCAGATCGACGACGCCGTTTGCGTACTGCACGCCGATCGGTCCGACCTCGTCGGGCTCGTAGGAGCCGAGGCCGCCGCCCTCGATCATCGCCGGTCCGCCCATGCCGATGCTCGAATCCTCGGTCGCGATCACCACGTCGCAGCATCCGAGCAGCGCGGCGTTGCCCGCGAAGCAGTAGCCGGCCGTGATCCCGACGAGCGGGACGAGGCCGCTCAGCTGCGCGAACAGCGCGAACGCGCGGCAGTCGAGCCCCGCGACGATCGGCATGTCGACGTCGCCCGGTCGCCCGCCGCCGCCCTCCGCGAACAGCACCAGCGGGAGGCGTTGGCGCTCGGCGACCTCGAACAGGCGGTCCTTCTTCTGGTGGTTGCGCATCCCCTGCGTGCCCGCGAGGACGGTGTAGTCGTAGGACATCGCCACGCAGCGCCGGCCCTCGATCTCGCCGATCCCCGCGACCAGTCCGTCGGCGGGGGTGCGCGCGATCAGCTCCTCGCGGTCGCGCCGGCGCTCCTGCGCGGCGAACAGCAGCGGGCCGTACTCGACGAACGTGCCCTCGTCGATCAGCTCGTCGAGGTTCTCGCGTGCGGTTCTGCGCCCGCGCTCGCGTCGCCTTGCGACGGCGTCCGGCCGTGCCGCGTCGAGCCCGCGCGCGTGGCGCTCGCGTACCTCCTCGAGATCCGCTCGCTCGGTGTCCGCGTCGGGCACGGGGGTCTCGGCGGCGATCGCTGCGGCCGTGGGCGCCGCGTCGAGCACCATCAGCACCTGCCCCTCGTGGACCGCGTCGCCGACCTCGACCTCGACGCGGCTGACGACGCCGCTCGCCTGCGCGAGCACCTCGTGCTCCATCTTCATCGCCTCGATCACCACCACCGGGGCGCCCGCGCCGACGGCGTCGTCGGGCCCGCGCTCGACCGCCACGACGACGCCGGCGAAGGGCGCTGTGATCGCTAGCTCGGGCGGAGCGGACACGGGGAGATCATTGCGCACGGGCGCTCCGGCGACGGCTCGCGACGCCGGCCGCGCCGGCGCGGCCGGGCGTGTCAGGACTCGAGCTTGAAGCCGAGTGCTCGGCCCACCAACGCCAGCGCGGAGAACACGGCGTTCGGAGGCTTGACCACGCGAATCTCCTCGGGGTACTTCGCGAACAGCATCGCCGCATAGATCGCCGAGCGAGGCTCCTTCGGCGGTAGCTGCTTGATCTTCCCCCGAGCGATCAACGCGTGCATCTCGCGGAA
>DATBCA010000118.1:0-2410 GCA_036270715.1 Solirubrobacteraceae bacterium | reverse complement strand
CTGCGGCCGAACGCCGCCGAGACCGTCGCGTTCTTCACCGCCCAGGAGGTCGAGCTGAAGGTGCTGTCGGGCGACGCTCCGCCCACCGTGGGCGCGATCGCCCGTGACGCGGGTGTGCCGGGCTCCGCCCCGGCACTCGACGGGGAGGCGCTGCCGGCGGAGCCGCTGGAGCTGCGTGAGGCGGTGTCGGCCGCGCCGGCCGTCGGGCGCATCTCCCCCGAGGGCAAGCGCGCGGTCATCGACGCGCTGAGGGAGGCCGGGCGCTACGTCGCGATGGTCGGCGACGGGGTCAACGACGTGCCCGCGCTCAAGGACGCCAACCTCGCGATCGCGCAGGGGTCGGGCGCGCAGATGGCGCGTTCGGTCGCCGACCTCGTGCTCGTGCGCGACGACTTCGCGGCCGTCCCCGGCATGGTCGGGGAGGGGCGGCAGATCCTGCGCAACATCCAGCGCGTCGCACGGCTATTCGTCACCAAGACCGTGTTCACGGCGGTGATGGGAATCGCCGTCGGCATCCCCACGGCGACCTACCCACTGCTGCCCCGGCAGTTCACGCTCGCGTCGACCGTCACCATCGGGATTCCCGCGTTCCTGCTCGCGCTCGCGCCCAGCTCGGGACCGTGGCGGCCCGAGCACTTCCTGCAGTCGGTCGTCCGCTTCGCGATCCCCGCAGGCGTCGCGATCGGGCTTGGGATCGTCGCCGGATACATGCTCGCGCGCTACGGGCTGCACCTCGGCCTCACGCGCTCGCGCACCGTCGCATCCGGCATCGTCGTAGTCTGCGGGCTCGCGGTCGTGCTCCGCCTCGAGCGCCGTCGCGGCCGCGCGCGCCTGGTCCTGTGGGGGCTGTGCGCCGCGATGCTCGCGCTGTTCGCGCTCGCCCTCGTCGTCCCCTTCCTGCGCCACTTCTACGAGCTCGCCTCGCCCACGGGGGAAGCCGCCGCCGCGTGGGCCGCCGGCACCGCGATCGGCGTGCTCGGGATGCTCCTCGCGCTGCGCGTGACCGGCGGCGGAGAGGCCCCCGCAGGCTAATCCTCGCGCGGCGGGTCCTCGAACGACATCTGGCGCGAGGGCGCCGGCGGGTAGCGAGGCCTCGGAGGGCGCTCTCCCGGCACGACAGCCGTCGGCACCTCGGCGCCGACGTTCGAGCCCGGGCGCTCGGCGAGCGCGGGCGCAGGGCGCAGCTCGGCGCCGGCGGCCGTCGCCGGGCGAGAGGCGGGTACGGGACCCGCGGAGGCAACGGGGCGCGACGCGGGAGCGGGACGCGAGGGAGGAGCGGGGCGCGAGGCGTGCGCGCGGCGCCAGGAGGGCGCTCCCACGACCGCCGGCGTGAGCGGCTCGGGCTCCTCGCCCGCTGCGCGCGGGCGCTCGCTCCGACCAACGCCCTGGCGGGTGTGACGGTGATGCAGCTCCGTGTGCGGCTCTGCCGAGCGCATGCGCGAGCCCGCGTACGCGAGCGCGCCCGCGGCCGCCAGCGCGAAGAAGATCCCCCACTGCACGCCCACGTTGCCCGCGACGCCGCGGCCGCTTATCCCGGGCTTGTCGAACAGGCGCAGCACGAGCAGCGCCAGCGACCACATGCCCGCGAGGAACACCATCGTCCCGTCGCTCGCGGGCAGGCGGAAGTCGTGGCCCTCGGCGCGCGCGAACAGCAGGTAGCCGATCGCGAGCGCGACCAGCAGGACCGCCGCCTCGACGAACGAGAAGACCTGGAACGCGTCGAGGTTGCGGCTCTGGAGCGGCGCCGCGTGCTCGGCCGTCACGACGGCGTTCTGCTGGTACCACGGCAGCAGCATCGTCACGAGCAGCGCCGGCGCCGCCGTCGCCGCGATGCGCTGCTCCGGTCCGAGCGCGTGCCAGACCCTGCTCAGCCGCGCCATCGCGCTGATCGGTCCTCAACCGGTCGCCGCCGGGCCGTCGAGCGCCCGCTCGTAGTCATCCGACCCGCCAGTCTAGGGTCGGCGCCGCCCGTCAGTTCCCCTTCGCCCCCCGAGCCAGCCGCACGGTGCCGTGCGCGGTCTGGAAGTTGCCGGCGAGGTCCATCGCGCTGAGCGTGATTTCGTACGTGCCCGGTTTGGCCGGCGTCACCCACAAAAGGCGCGGCGTGCCCCGCGAGACCGTCGCCGAGTTCGTCCAGATCACGCGCCCGCCGTGCCGCACGATGAGGTGCACCGTCGAGATCTTCGACAGCGACATCCGCACGCCCGCACGTGCGCTCGTCGGCAGCGTCGTGCTCAGCAGCGAGACCGCCGGCGGCGTGGTCAGGTCTTCTTCGAAGCGCTGCGCCGTCGCGCAGTAGACCTGATCCCCCGCGATCGGCTGTGCGGGTTTGCTCGCGGGCGGCGCCGCCGTGGTGCCGCTCCCGGTCGCGCTCGTGCCGCCCGTCGCGGGTGTCGTCGGGGTCGTGGGC
>DATBCA010000117.1:0-3590 GCA_036270715.1 Solirubrobacteraceae bacterium | reverse complement strand
CTGGACCGTCGGATCGCCGCTCGCCGGCTTCTCGTCCATCCCGAAGATCGTGTGCAGGTCGGGAGTCTGCGGTGGCTCTGCCATCACGCGCCCCCGACCATGCACACCCGCGCGCGCGTACGCGCGCGCGCGGCGGACGTTGCGAGACACGCCGGCCCGCCCGGCGCAGCGTGCGCGCGCGCCGGGGCCCGCGAGGCGCTAGCCGGCAGCGGCGGCGCGCATGACGTCGGCGGGCGCGTGCCGCCCGGTCCAGCGCTCGAAGCTGAGCGCGCCCTGCGCGACGAGGACGTCGAGTCCTTCGACGGCGTGGACGCCGTGGCTGCGCGCAGCGCGCACGAGCGCAGTGGGGGGACTGCGATACGCGAGATCGACGACATGCGAGTACTCACCGACCAGATCGAACGTCAGCGAGAGTTGGTTGAGCTCCTCGAGCTCACTGGCCGAGGGTTGTAGTTTGAGACTGCCGCGAGTGGCTTCGGCCCGGGAAGACTGGGCGCCGGAGCTCGAGGCGTGCAGCCCCACCGAGGTGCAGTTGACGAGCACGTCGGCGGGCTCGGGTGCGGCGATCGCGCGGACGCCGAGCTCGCGCGCAAGCGCTTCGGCGCGCGCGGGCGTGCGGTTCCAGACGGCGACGTCGGAGGCGCCGGCCTCGCGCATGGCGAAGACGGCGGCGCGCGCGCTGCCGCCTGCGCCGAGAATGAGCACGCGCATGCCGGCGGGCGAGGCTCCGAGCGCCGAGCGCAACCCGGGCGCGTCGGTGTTATCGGCGTGCAGGACGCCGTCCTCGACGGTGAGCATGTTGGCGGCGCCGATCGCGCGCGCCTCGGCGCTGGCGCGCTCTGCGACGGCGAGGGCGGCCTCCTTGTGGGGGATGGTGACGTTCGCGCCGAGGAAGCCCGAGCCACCGAGCGCGCGCGCGACCTCGCCGAACAGGCGCGGCGGGACGGGCAGGAGCTGGTAGCGCCATCCCTCCATGCCGAGGGCGGCGAACGCGGCGTTGTGGATCGCGGGCGAGCGGCTGTGCGCGACGGGCCAGCCGAACACGCCGAGTCGCGCCATCAGCGGCGCGTGCAAGCGGGCAGGTGCCCGCCGCCGCGCGCGATCGCGCGTTCGTAGGCGGCGACGTTTTCGCGAAAGCGCGAGTACGTGCTGGAGAAGACGTGCTCGCCGCAGCCGTCGGCGCCGAGGACGTAGTAGAGGAAGGGCACGTGCGCGGGGTGCTCTGCGGCTTCGACCGACGCCTCGCCGGGGTTGGCGATGGGCGTCGGCGGCAGCCCGACGTGCGTGCGCGTGTTGTACGGCGAGCTCATCTGCAGCTGCGAGGCGGTGAGTTCGCCGGTGTACGTCGCGATGCCCCGCTGCAGCTCGATGGCGTAATAGATCGTCGCGTCGATCGCGAGCGGCATCCCGGCGCGCAGGCGGTTGTAGATGACGGCGGCGATGCGCGCGCGGTCCGCGGGCACCTTCGCCTCGCGCTCGACCATCGAGGCGACGGTGAGCAGCTGGTAGGGCGTCTCCGAGAGCGCGCGGGCGCTGCGGAAGAGGTGAGCGCCGAAGCGTTCCTTGAAGGCGACGAGCTGCTCGCTGACGAGACGGCCGGCGGGCGCTCCGGCGACGGCTTCGTAGGTCGCGGGAAAGAGGAAGCCTTCGAGATTCGCGGTGCCGGGCGGCGCGCCGTAGTGGCTCGGCCGCAGCTCGCTCGAGCGCGCGGACGCGGCGAGGTAGGAGCCGGCGAGCTCCTCGTGCGCGGCGAGCTGCGCGATCTGCGCGCGCGTGAAGCCCTCGGGGATGACGATTTTTACGATGATGGCCGCCGGAGGCGGCTTGGATAGCGCGGCGATCGCCGACGCGTAGCTCATCCCCCGGCGCAGCTGGAAGCGCCCGGAATACAGCGAGCTGCGCTTGCCGTCGAGGAACGCGCGCAGCTCGAAGAAGAAGCCCGAGGAGACGACGCCGTCGCGTTCGAGGATCGAGCCGATCTTGCTCGCGCCCGCGCCCTTGGGGATCTCGACGATCACGCTGCCGCTGCCGCCGCCGGCGAACGGCTGGAACAGCGACACGAGGAACCAGACGGCGAAGATCGCGAGCAGCAACGCGGCGATCGCGCCGGCGCGGGCGCGGCGCGTGCGCCCGCGCGGGGCTGCGCCGGGAGCTCGACGGGGGCGGCGCTCGAGGCGGCGCGTCGGCTCGCCGGGCGGCTCGCCCGGCGGCTCGGGCGCTTCGACTCGGCGAAGCGGGGCGCGCCGTCGCTCGCGCTCGAGCCGCTCGCGCTCGCGCTCGTCGGCGCTTCGCTGCGGGCGTGGCCTGTCGGCGCGCGGCACGGGCGAGCGTCAGTCCTCGCGCGAGCCGGCGTGCGCGGCGAGCCAGCTCTCGAGCAGGATGGCGGCGGCGCGCGAGTCCTCGCCGGCGGCGAACGCCCCGCTCATGCGCTGGGCGAGGCGAGTGGTGAAGCGCTCGTCGTGCATCTCGACGCCGACGCCGTTTCCGAGCCGGCGCTCGAGGCGTTCGGCGAACGCTCGCGCGGCGAGCGTCTGCTGGGTGTCGGTGCCGCGCAGCGAGAGCGGGAGGCCGACGACCACGCGCTCGACCTCGCGCGAGCGCACGAGCTCGCCGAGCGCGTGCATGCCGCGGCGGGTGTCCGGGCGCTCGACGGCGGCGAGCGGCGTGACGATCGTCCCCGAGGGGTCGCTGACGGCGCATCCGCAGCGCGCGCTGCCGTAGTCGAGCGCGAGTACGCGCATCAGCCTTCGAGCGCCGCGATGATCGCGTCCTCGGCGGCGTCGATCGCCTCGTCCAGCCGCTCCGGGTCGCGCCCGCCGGCCTGCGCGAGCGTGTCGCGCCCTCCCCCGCCCCCGCCGACCTTCTCCGCGGCGAGCTTGACGACCGCGCCGGCCTTGACGCCGCGCTCGACGAGCGAGGGCGCGACGCTGACGAGCAGGTGCGCGCGCGCGTCGGCGACGGTGCCGAGCGCGATCGCGGACTCGCCGAGGCGGCCGCGCAGGCGGTCGGCGAGCGCGAGCAGGGCCTTGGCGTCGGGCACCTCGACGGTCGTGGCGAGCACGGGCACGCCATCGACTTGCGCGGCCTGCGCGGCGAGCGCGTCGATGTCGACGGCGTCGGCGCCCGCGCCGGCGCGGTCGCCACCCGTGCCCTTGGCGAGCTCGCGCCGCTCGCGCTCGCGTGCGCGAACGGTGTCGGGGACGTCCTGCGGCGCGGCGCGCAGCGCGGAGGCGACGTCGAGCAGCAGGCGGTCGTGCTCGCGCAGCAGCGCGACCGCCGCGGGGCCGGTGACGGCCTCGATGCGGCGGACGTTGGCGGCGCTCGAGGTCTCGCTGAGGACGCGGAAGAGGCCAATCTCGGCGGTCGAGCGCACGTGCGTGCCCCCGCAGAGCTCGCGCGAGTAATCGCCCTCGCCGACCTCGACCATACGCACGACGTCGCCGTACTTCTCGCCGAACAGCGCCATCGCGCCCAGCGTGCGCGCCTCCTCGAGCGTCGTCGTGATCGCGCGCACGGGGTCGTTGCGTGCGATCCAGTCGTTGACGAGGTCCTCGACGCCGGCAAGCTCGTCGGCGCTCAGCGCGCGGCCA
>DATBCA010000116.1:0-1769 GCA_036270715.1 Solirubrobacteraceae bacterium | reverse complement strand
GAGGCGCGCAATCGCGCTGAAGAAGCGGCGTCGATCGACCCGCTGTCGGTGCAGGCGCTGTTCGCGCTCGCACGAGCGCAGCTGGTGCTGGGCACGGCCGAAGAAGTGCGGGCGACGCTCGTGCGCGCGGTGCGGATGCAGCCGTCTGACCCGCAGACGTGGCTCGCACTCGGCGAAGGCGACCTCGCGCGCGCGCCACACGCGGCGGTTTCCGAGCTGGGGGCGGCGATCTATCTCGACCCGCAGTCGATCGCGCCGGAACTGATCGCGCGCGGCAACCCCGAAGCGATCAGGATCCAGAACGAGTACGTGCAGGCGCTGCGCGCGAGCGGCGGGCAGTAGCTACCCGAGAAAGCGCGCGCGCCGCGCGGAGGCGAGCAGAACGCGCTGCGCGCCCGGCAGCGGCAGCGGCAGCCCGCGCGCGCGCACGTCGACGTCCTCGAAGGCGAGGTCGGCGAGAAGCGCGCGCAGCGACGCGCGCGAGTAGAAACGCACGTGATCGCCGCGCGGGTCGAAGTGCGAATCGAGGGCACGCGGCGAGGGAGACAGCGCGAGCGCAAGCAGCGACAGACGTGAGTGTGCGGGCGTGGTCAGCGCGAGCGTGCCGCGCGCACGCAGCACGCGTCTGACCTCCGAGAAGAAGCCGAGTGTGTCGGTCACGTGCTCGACTACCTCGCCGGCCCACACGAGGTCGAAGGCTCCGTCGTCGAGCGGCCACTCGCCTTGCGCGGGGATGAGCCGCAGGTCGAGCTCGGGCGAGCGCGCGCGGCCGCGGCGCAGCGGCTCCTCTGCGACGTCGACGCCGATCACGCGAAAGCCTGCGTGCGCGAGCACCTGTGTGAGGTGCGCCTCGCCGCAGCCGACGTCGAGCACGCGCGCGGGCCCGCCGTCCGGCGCCTCGACGGCGCGCGCGCATGAGAGCAGAAAGCGGCGGCGCAGCGCGAGCGCGGGCGGCGGCGCGAGCCCATCGGGAATCGCTTCCCAGATGCGTTCGTGGTACGCGCTCGCGAGCGCAAGTTGGCGCTCAGAACTCGTCAAAGGCATGACCACCGTATATTTTGGCGCGATGGCTCGGCGGGGCGGACGAGTTGTGACGGAGGCGGGGTGAGAGTTGCGTTCGACACCCGGCCGCTCGAGGATCGCGGCGGGATCGGGCGCTACTCACGGTGCCTGCTCTCAGCGCTTCGCAGCACGGCGCCGCGCGAGGCGGAGATCATCGAGACGCACAGGCCGCGCGCGGCCGACGTGCTCCACTCGCCGTGGGTGGCGGGCGCTCCGCTTCGCAGCCCGTCGCCGCTGGTGGTGACGCTGCACGACCTCGCGGCATCGAAGCGGCGCAGCGAGCATCTGCGCCCGGGTGTGCGTCCGCGTCTGCGAGCGCTCGCGATGCAGCGCGCGGCGCGGGTGATCGTCGCGACGGAGGCGATCGCCGACGACGCCGTGACGTGCCTGGGCATCGAGCGCGAGGCGCTCGTCGTGATCCCCGAGGCGCCCGACGCGGTGATGTACCCGCGCGGAGAGGCTGAGGTCGCGACCGTGCGCGCGCGCTTCTCGCTGCCGGGTCGCTACCTGCTGTGGGTCGGTGGGCTCGAGCATCCCGACCCGGCGAAGCGAGTCGCGGAGCTCGCGTCGACGCCGAGGACGATGCCGCTGGTGCTCGCGGGAGCGACGCGGCCGTGGGCGCACGAGCTGCCCGACGTGATCCTCACGGGGCACGTCAGCGACGACGACCTCGCGGCGCTGTACAGCGGCGCGCACGCGGTCGTCAC
>DATBCA010000115.1:0-3009 GCA_036270715.1 Solirubrobacteraceae bacterium | reverse complement strand
GGTCCGCGCTGTGGCTCAGCGCCGTCTGAGCGCCGGCGAAGGCGCGCGCGTGTGCGCTCCCCGCGCGGGGCCGCGCGAGCTCTCAGCGGCTGATCGCCACGCCCGTCTCGGCGGCGCGCGGCTCGGACTCGCGCGCGCCGTCCTCCGGCAACTCGGTGGCGGCGCGGACGATCGAGCGGTACACGAGGTCGATCGCCGCGCGGCGCCCGTCGTCGTCGGCGACGAGCGTCTTCGCTGCCGACAGCGCCGCGCCGATCACCTCGAGCGCCTCACCGTCGGATCCCGGATCGGGGTCGCGGCAAGCGGCGATCGCCATGTCGAGCATCGCGCCCGCCTGCTCGACGACGCCGCTGAACATCGCGGGCCCGACGAGGCTCGCGTAGCCGTACACGCGCGCGAGCCGGCCCGAAAGCGTGATCGAGGAGCCGCGCCGCGGCGGAGTCGGCGCGGGCAGGTCCTCGCCGTCGATCAGCGCCGCCATCGTCCCGCCGAGCATCAGGCGCGTGGCGCGCGCGTCGAGGCGCGCCTGCTGCGCGACGCGCAGCGCCAGGTACAGCGTCGTCGCCGTCGCTCCGTAGGGCGGGTCGGAGGCGAACACGATCCGCTCGGCGGGCACGCGCGCGAACAGCTCGATGACGTCGAGCGGGAAGAAGCACGAGATGTCGTAGAGCACCCCCGGGTGCTCGGCGAGGCGCGCGCTGAGGATGCCCTGGTCGCAGATCGCCCCGTGCGCGAGGATCAGAACCGCCCCGGGGTGGCGCAGCGCGAGGTCCGCGAGTCCGTCCGCGAGCGGCGGCAGGCCGCGGCCCGCGTGGATGAGGATCGGGACCTGCTCGCGCTCGGCGAGCGCGAACACCCCGTCCATCTCGCCGGTGTCGAAGGTGAAGTCCTGCGCCCGCGGGTGCAGCTTGATCCCGCGCGCGCCGATCTCCAGGCAGCGTGCGGCCTCCGCGACGGGGTCTTCGACGGGATCCAGGCGGCAGAACGGCACGAGCCGCCCGTCGCTCTCGCCCGCCCAGGCGATCACGCGGTCGTTCGGCACGCGATAACCCGGCCGCCGCTCGGGGTCGTGCAGCGGAAACACGCACGCGCGGCGCGCGCCCGCGGCGTCGAGCAGCGCGAGCAGCTGCTCGAGCGACAGCGAGCGCCCGTCCTCGTCGAGGCCGAGGTGCGTGTGCGCGTCGATCACTTCGGCGTCCGCCGGCCGTAGCTGCTCCGTTTCGGCGAGGAACGGCGCGAGCGCGTTCTCGTACAGGGACTGGTCCACGAGGACTCACCTTATTCTGTCCGCGCGGCGTGGCAGGTCGGCGCGGAGCGCTACTCGGGCGGCGGCGGATGCCTCGGCGCACAAAGCGGTCCGGTCCGGGTTCGATGCGGAGCCGTACTCGGCCGCGGCGGATGCCGTCGAGGAGAGCCCGCGCAGCGCCTATCCTGGAGCGCGGACAGTGCTGGTGGAGCGGATCAAGAACGACCTCTCGCAGGCCATGCGCGCGGGTGAACGCGAGCGCGTGGGCGCCTTGCGGCTGGTGCTCTCCGAGCTGCAGAAGGCGGCGAAGGAGGGATCCGACGATGAGCTCGCAGTGCTGCGCCGCGAGCGCAAGCGCCGTCTCGAGGCCGAAGGTGCGTACACGGATGCCGGACGCGAGGACCTCGCGACGGCGGAGCGCGCGGAGGCCGAGCTGATCAGCTCGTACCTGCCCGCGGAGCTCTCCCAGGACGAGCTCTCGGGGCTCGTCGCACAGGCGCTCGCAGACTCGGGCGCGTCCTCGCCGAAGGACATGGGGGTTGCGATGAAGCGCGCGATGGAGCTTGTCGACGGCCGCGCGGACGGCAAGCGCGTGTCCGAGCTCGTGCGCGCCTCGCTCGCGTGATGCTTTGGCGGACCCTCACTGGATGAGAAGGAACCTCGAGCTTCCCGATGACGTCGCCGTCGAGCTCGCCGGCAGTCAGGACGTCGTGCTGCGCGCGCTGCAGGCGCACCTCGACTGCAAGGTCTTCCTGCGCGGCAACCTGCTCACGCTCGACGGCGAGGAGAGCGAGACCGACGCCGGCGAGCGCGTCGTGCGCGAGCTCTCCGAGCTGATCGAGCGCGGGCATCAGATCGGTCCCGGGACGATCGCCGCGGTCACCGGCGCGCTCGACGCGCACGAGTCTCCCGCGCGCGTGCTCGAGGACGTCGTCTGGCACCACCGCGGCCTGCGCATCTCGCCGAAGACCGTCAACCAGAAGCGCTACGTCGACTCGATCCGCGCCAACACCGTCACGTTCGGCATCGGCCCCGCGGGCACCGGCAAGACGTTCCTCGCCGTCGCGCTCGCCGCCGCCGCGCTCTCGCGGCACGAGGTCAACCGCATCATCCTCACGCGCCCCGCCGTCGAGGCCGGCGAGCGCCTCGGGTTCCTCCCCGGCGATCTCATGGCGAAGGTCGACCCCTACCTGCGGCCGCTGTTCGACGCGCTACACGACATGCTGGACCCCGACAAGGTCTCCCGCCACCTCGAGCGTGGCGTCATCGAGATCGCGCCGCTCGCGTTCATGCGCGGGCGCGCGCAGCCTGTTTGTGCAGGCGTTCTCACACCCTCCGGCTTCCAGGCAATCGGCAGCCTGCGGGTCGGAGACCTTGTGATCGGTTCCGACGGGCGGCCCACACCGGTGCTCGGTGTCTTTCCGCAGGGCCGCAAGGAGGTCGTCCGCGTGAGCGCCCAGGACGGAGCGTCGACGCTCTGCTGCCTCGAGCATCTCTGGCGCGTTTGGACCGCGAGCGATCGGCGCCGCGAAAAGCCCGGGCGTGTCGTCGAGACGCGCGAGATGATCGGTCGACTGCGCGTCGCGCATCAGCGTCGGTATGAACTGCCGCTCATGCGGCAGCCCGTCGAGTTCGAACCGCGCGAGGTCCCTATGGACCCTTATGCGCTCGGGCTCCTGCTCGGCGACGGCTGCATCACTGGAAAGACCACGCCCACCTTCAGCACGACAGATCCGGAGCTCGCTCTGGCTCTAGAAGCCGCG
>DATBCA010000114.1:0-2523 GCA_036270715.1 Solirubrobacteraceae bacterium | reverse complement strand
GCGCTTTCACACGAGGAGGTTCTCGATCACCTGCGTACCGAAGCGGGCCACCGGTTCGACCCGAACGTCGTCGCGCAGCTGGTCGATGAGGTGCACCGAGAGGACGCGCGCCGGGCCGGGAGAGAAGAATCGCGCGCCCGTGCGATGCTCGACGCGCTCGTCGGACACCACGCGCCGATCGGCTGACGTGCGCTAGGCGGCGGCTGCGCTCAACGCCACCGTGACCGACCCGGCGAGCCGCGATGCGGACTCGGGGTCGTGCGAGGGCAGGTACACGGTCGGGTGTTTGGCGCAGTGCTCGAGGATCAGCGCGAGGGTTGCGACGTGCACCTTGGGGTCCGGCGCGACCGCGTCCGCGCGGCGAGCGCGCAGGTGCTCGAGCGTGTCGGATGCGTCGCCGGCGAGCATCACGTGGTTCTCGTTGTCGTCGACGCATATCACCGAGATGTGACCGGGGGTGTGGCCGGGCGTCTCGACGGCGACGACGCGTCCGTCGTCGCTGAGCTTGCGGCTGCGCGCGAAGGCGCCGAAGGACCCGTCGTCGAACGTCATCGGGTCGGGCGCGAAGCCGGGCGGCAGCGGCTGGCGCAGCACGCGGCGCATGATCCTGGGAAAGGCCTGTTTGGCGAACGCGATCTCGGTCGCGCTCATGCGCACGGGCGCGTGCACGTGCGGCAGACCGTCGACGTGATCGCCGTGGTGGTGAGTGAGGATCACCTCGGAGACGTCGCCTAGCGACAGCCCCGCCGCAGCGAGCGCGCCGGGCAGTTCGTCCGCGGCGCCGACGTGGAAGCGCGCGAAGGGGATGTCGCGCGCGCCGGCGCTCTCGCCGGTGTCGACGAGCAGCAGCCGACCCTCGTGCTCGATCGCCCAGCAATGGATCGGTGCGGGCTCCATCCACGGGCCCGGGAGGAAGAGGTCGAGCTGCCGGCGCGCGCCCGCGCCGGGGAACAGGAACGAGCGCTTGAGGCTCACGGTGCCGGTCGTGAGTGCATGAATGCGCATGCCTGCGCGGACCCTACTATGAGCGCGCGGCTCGGCGTCCTGAGCGAGCGCGCAGCACGACCGCGGCGATCGCGACCAGCGCTAGCGCGATCGCAGCGAGCACGATTCGCAGCCAATGAGTCCGCCCGCCGCGCGAAGGCGCCACGGGCCCAGCGGCCCGTGGGCGGTAGCCGCCCGCGCCGACGCCGGCGGCGAACTGCACGCGCGAACTCGCGCCGGCGCTGCGCCAGGCAGCGAGCGGCCTGTCGCTCGCGGGGTCGACGCCGACGCTCGCCTGCGCGACCGGCCCGGCCGGCGCGACCATGCGCGCGGGCGACGCGATCGGGCGGTCGCCGCGAGCGAGCATCACGCGCGCGGCCCACAGTTGCTCCTGCGGCGACGTCGCTTCGCCGTCTCCGCGCACCCGCCACAGCGCTACCGCCTCGGCCGCCGGACCGGTTGCGAGGTCGGCGAGCACGGCGTCGCCCGCGGGATCGGACAGGCGCGCGGTACGGCGCGTGGCGGCGAACACGGCGGGCGCGGCGCGCACGACGTAGCGGCCGCCTTCCCGCACGGTCCACGCGAGCAGTACGTTCTCTGTCGAGAGGCGAACGAGCTGGAGCGATCCGGGGGTGCGCCCCGAAGCGAGCGGGTCGGTGAACGACGCGAGTGGCGTCGGCGCGAGGAAACGCACGCCCTGCTTCGAAAACGCGAGCTCGATGCGGGTGCGCGCCCGTGGACCGGAACCCTCGGTGCTGGACCACGCGAGCATGCCGCGATCGTTGTCACTGACGAGCGCGCGCAGCTGCGGGTCGGGTGCGCTTGCGCCGACGCGCTGCGTGGGCTGCGGGACGCCCGACGCGCGCAGCATGTGCGCGTAGATGAACCCGTTCTGCTGCCAGGCGACGAGCACGTCGGAGCGGTAATCGAGCGTGACGGTCAGTGCGCTCACGGCGCCTGCCGGGATCGAGATCAGGCGCGCGCCTTCGAAGCCACGGCCGAACCAGCGCTGCACTCGAACGCTGATCGCGCGTCCCTTTACGGTCGCGACGGCGACGTCTCCGAGGTACGCGCGCGCGATCGCGAGGCCGCTCCCGCCGTGGAGCGCGCTAACGAGCCGACCGCCCGCGCGACCCTCGAGCACCGCGGGCCGCGCTTGTACTTCCGAGGCGTTGGCAGGCGCGAGCGCGACGGCGACGCGACCGAAGCTCGCGCCGACGACGCTGACGGCGGGCGCTGCGGCGTAAGAGAGCGGCTGATCGTACGCTGCGGCGACGCGCGCTCCCAAGCGCAGCGGCGAGACGAGCAGCTCGGGTGCGCTCGCAGCTTCGCCGTGGGCGCACGCGCGTTCATCGCGGACCCACGCGATCGCGCCCGGCCCGGTCGGGTCGAACGGCCCCTCGCTGGGAAACGCGACCTGCGGCCCCGCGGCGGCGCAGCCGCGAAGGTCGCGGGGCGCGGACCATTCGATCGGCGCGACGCTCCGCGCCGGGCGGGCGAGCGCAGCGCTCGCCGTCGCGGGGGGCTGCGCCGTGGCGG
>DATBCA010000113.1:0-2366 GCA_036270715.1 Solirubrobacteraceae bacterium | reverse complement strand
CACCGGGCTCGACGACGACGCCGGTGGCGGCGCACCGCCACCCGTATCCAGCCGGGAGCCTGCCGACGACGAGGAGCCGGCCGGCTTCCCCCGCGCCCCCTGGCCGGCGGATCACGAGCTGCTCGCGCAGGCCGCCGGCATGACCCCCGACGCGGTCGCGCCGCTGCGCTACGGCCAAGCGGCGTCGCCGAAGCTCGCGGCCGCGCTCGCGGGCGAGCGCATCGACGCGGCAACGCTCCTAGCCAACGCGCGCGCAGGCGGCGCCTCGGCGGCGCACGAGCGCGCCCCGATCGCGATCGTCGAGGGCGTCGGCGGGCTGCTCGTCCCGCTCGGCGAGGAGTTCGACGTTTGCGACCTCGCCGTCGCCCTGCGCCTCCCGGTCCTGATCGCCGCGCGGCCGGGCCTCGGCACGATCAACCACACGCTGCTCACGCTGCGCGCCGCGCGCGCGGCCGGCCTCGACGTGCGCGCGGTGGTGCTCACGCCGTGGCCCGCGCGGCCGGACACCGTCGAGCGCTCCAATCGCGAGGAGATCGAGCGACTGGGCGAGGTCGAGGTCGCGGTGCTGCGCCGGGTGCGCGGGCCGGACCTCGGCGAACTCGAGCGCGCGGGCCGCTGGCTTCCGTGGCGGCGCTGGCTCGGCGAGCTGCGCTCAGGCGCGCCCGAGGCGCCCGAGGCGCCGGCGGAGCTCGCGCGGCCGGCGAGCGAAGGCGTGCTCGACGGCGCCCCCGCGGTCGCGCGGCCGTAGACTCGCTGTGTGTCAGCCGAGCGCGACGAGATCGCGTTTGCTCCGGCTTCGGTCGGCGCCGTGGTGCGCCGCGCGGCGCCGCGGCTGGTGCGCGACGGGTTCGGCCCGCTCGCGTGCTTCTTCGCGGGCTGGAAGCTCATCGACCTCACCGCCGGCATAGCGATCGCCGCGGCGTTCGGCGTCGCGATGTACGTCCACGAGCGCCGGTCCGGCCGGCCGGGCATGATCGTGCGCGTCGCGCTCGCGCTCGTCGCGGTCCGCGCGAGCGTCGGCCTCGCGTCCGGCAGCGCGCGCACGTATCTCGCGATGGAAGTCGCGGTCGACGTGCTCCTCGGCTGCGTCGTCTTCGGATCGTTGCGCACCGAGCGCCCATTCACCTCCTGGTTCACGGAGGAGGTGTTCCCCCTGCCGAACGAGGTCCTGCGCTCGGACGTGTGGACGCGCGCGATGCGCTTCACGACCGCCGTGTGGGGGACGTACTTCCTCGCGCGCGGCGCCGTGCGGCTCGTCGCCTGGCTCACGCTCAGCACCAACGGCTACGTGCTGGTCGCCGCGCTCAGCGACGCGCCGTTCCTGATCGGCCTGCTCGCGTGGTCGGTCTACTACACCACGAACGTCTTCCGCGGCCATCCGCAGTGGGGCCCGCTGCTCCTGCGCGCGCAGATGGGCGGCGAGCTCAGCGCCGCGGCGCTCCCGCCGCCGCCGCGCTGACCACGGCGGCCGCGACGCGCGCGAGGTCCTCGTCCTCGATGACGTACGGCGGCATCACGTAGACGAGATCGCGAAACGGCCGTAGCCACACGCCCTCGCGCAGCGCCGCCTCGGTCGCCGCGGTGACGTCGACCTCGTGCTCCAGCGCCACCACGCCGATCGCGCCGAGCACGCGCACGTCCGCGACGCCCGGGAGCTCGCGCGCGGGCTCGAGCCCCTCGCGCAGACCGCGCTCGATCGCGCGCACGCGCTCGCTCCATGCGCCGTCCGCGAGCAGGCCGAGCGACGCGAGCGCGACAGAGCATGCGAGCGGGTTGGCCATGAACGTCGGCCCGTGCATCAGCGCGCCGGCCTCGCCCGCGCTGACCGCGTCCGCGACCGCGCGCGTGCAGAGTGTCGCCGCGAGCGTCAGGTACCCGCCCGTGAGCGCCTTGCCGACGCACATCACATCGGGCGCGACGCGCGCGTGCTCGCACGCGAACATCGCGCCCGTGCGCCCGAAGCCCGTCGCGATCTCGTCGAGCACGAGAAGCGCGCCGTGCTCGTCGCACAGCTCGCGCAGCAGCGCGACGCACGCGGGGGAGTGAAAGCGCATCCCCCCCGCGCCCTGCACGACCGGCTCGACGATCACCGCGGCGATCTCCGCGGCGTGGCGCTCGAACAGCCCCGCGACGCCCGCCGCCCAGGACTCGTCCAGCGCCGCCGAGAAGCCGTCCGGCGGGCGCTCGGCGAAGACGTGCTCGGCGAGCACGCCCGCGAACGCGCCGTGCATGCCGCCGACGGGGTCGCACACCGCCATCGCGCCGAGCGTGTCGCCGTGGTACCCGCCGCGCACGGTCAGAAGGCGCGTGCGCTCCGGGCGGCCACGCGCGCGCTGGTATTGCATACACATCTTGATCGCGACCTC
>DATBCA010000112.1:0-8984 GCA_036270715.1 Solirubrobacteraceae bacterium | reverse complement strand
TGTCTCTCGATGAACGCGCTGCGCGCGTGCGCGCGCGCACGCGCGGCGCTTCAGTTGGGAGGCCGCGCGGTGCGCTACGGCGCGGGCACCGCTACGCCGTGCTCGAAGAGCACGCGCGCGAGCGCGATGACGGCGGGCGTCTTCTCGCGCACGCTCGCGACGCACCCGCGGCGCGCGTAGTCGTGCACGTATGCCTCTGCGGCGAGGATGATCGCGGCGAACGCGACCTCGTCGAGCTCGGGCAGCTCCTCGCCGGCGCGACGCGCGAGGATCGCGACGCCCTCGATGGTGCGCATCCACTGTCTGAGCGCCTTGCTGCGCGCGGCGAGGCCAGGGCGCCCCGCCTCGTGGATCTCGATGATCGTGCTGCGCGCGACCTCGGGGTGCTCGGCCATCCAAGCGAAATACGTCGAGATGCCCGCCTCGAGCTTCTCGCGCCACGGCTCGACCGCGGCGGCGGCGTCGAGCGCGGCGGTGATGAACGCGTCGGTCGTGCGGCGATAGACCTCGAGAAAGCACTCCTGCTTGTCCTCGAAGTGGTCGTAGAACGCGCTGCGTGACGTCTTCGCGACGCGAACGACGTCCGCGACCGTCGTGTTCTGGTAGCCGAGCTCGCTCGCGCACCGCGCCATCGCCCGCAAGAGGCGCTCGCGCTGACGTTCTGCGACCTCCTCCGGGGGCAGCGTGTGTCGCCCCGCGGGGATCAGCAGCTCGTGGTCGATCTTGACGGAGTCCACTGGGTTCTGTAGGTTAGAGTACGAGCGCGTACTTCGACAAGTACGAGCTTGTACTTAGAAACCATACTTTACTCGGATAACCGGCTGCAAGGCGTCGCGAGAGGGTGAGGCGCCAGTGCCGCGAGAGAGGGTGAGCAAATGCGGATGAGGTTGCTGGCGGGCGTCGCCGCCGCTGCTGGATCGCTGATCGTCGGGGTCGCGGCCGCGCACGCGGGGACACTCACGATCCACGTCTTGTCAAACCGGTCGGACGCGATCTCCGGCGGCGATTCGCTGGTCTCGGTGTCGCTCCCGAAGGGCGTCAACCCAGCGTCGGTGAAGGTGAAGCTGGGATCGACCAACGTCACGAGCGAGTTCGCGCTGCGCCCCAACGGCAGTTACGAGGGCGTGCTCACCGGCCTCGCGGTCGGCGCCAACACGCTCACCGCGGAAGCCCTCGGCCAGACGAGCGGCAAGGCGACGATCGTCAACCACGCGATCGGCGGCCCGGTCCTCTCCGGACCGCAGGTGCAGCCGTGGGTGTGCAAGAACGCGCACCCGACCGACGCGAAATGCGACGAAGCACCGACGTACGCCTACGAATACAAAAACGTCGCCACAGGCGGCTTCGAAGCGTACAACCCCGAAAGCCCGCCAAACGCGAGCGAGATCGCGACCACCACGACGCAGAACGGCCAGACGCTCCCCTTCATCGTCCGCGTCGAGACCGGCTACCAAGACCGTGACCAGTACAAAATCGCGGTCCTCTTTCAGCCGGGCAAGCCGTGGGAACCGTGGGCGCCGCAGCCGCAGTTCAACCACAAGCTCCTGATCACGCACGGCGCGAGCTGCGGGATCGAACACGAGTCGGGCACTTCTCCGAGCGTCACGAGCGACACCGTCGGCGTGCCAGGCGTGAGCGCGACGACGAGCAGCCCGACGACCGCCCTGGGGCTCGGGTTTGCGGTGATGTCGACGGCGCTCGACAACGCGGGGCACAACTGCGACATCGTCACCCAGGCCGAGTCGCTGATCATGGCCAAGCAGCACCTGATCGAGGAGTACGGAACTCTGCGCTACACGATCGGCACGGGCTGCTCGGGCGGCTCGCTCGTGCAGCAGCAGGTCGCGAACGCCTACCCGGGGATATACCAGGGCATCCTGCCCCAATGCAGCTTCCAGGACTCGTGGTCGAACGGACAAGAGATCTCCGACTACCACCTCACGCGCGCGTACTTCGAGCATCCCGAAAAGTGGGGGACGGGGATCGCGTGGACCTACAACCAGATCGCGGCGGTCGAGGGTCACCCCAACTACGGCAACGCGATCATCTTCGACACCGTCTACTGGGAAACGCTCGCGAACCCGACGACAGGTTGCGGCGAAGGCGTGCCGAGCAGCGAGGTGTACAACGCCGAAACGAACCCCGCGGGCGTCCGCTGCACGCTCGCGGACTACATGATCAACGTGTTCGGGCCGCGCCCCGAAAGCCTGTGGGAAGAACCCGAGAAGAAGATCGGCCACGGCTTCGCCGGGCTGCCGATCGACAACGTCGGCGTCCAGTACGGCCTGAGGGGGCTGATGGAAGGCACCATCACGCCCGCCGAGTTCGTCGACATCAACTCGAAGATCGGCGGTGCGACGGTGGACCTCAAGCCACAGCCGCAGCGGTTCGCCGCCAACGAACCCGCGCTCGCGCGCTCGTACGCGTCGGGCTCGGTCAACGAGGCGAACAACCTCAAGAACGTCGCCATCATCGACCTGCGCGGGCCCGACCCGGGCGCGTTCCACGACGCGTACCGCACATGGTCGATGCGCCTGCGCCTCGAACACGCCGAGGGGCACTTCCCGTACAACCACGTGATCTGGTTCGGCGAGACGCCGCTGATCGGCTCACCGACCTACACCACCGAAGGCCTGCTCACGATGGATAAGTGGCTCGCGAACGTCGAAAACGACACGCGCAACGTCACGCTGCAAGAAAAGATCGCCCAGGACCGGCCGCCCGAAGCCCGCGACCGCTGTTCGAACATCGAAGGCTTCGAAATGGTCAACGTGCCCGGCGTCGGAGAGGTGTGCGAAGCGCCGCTCGCGCAGACGCGCTTCTCGACCCCGCGCGTGATCGCGGGCGAGGAAATCTCGACCGACAAGCAGAAGTGCCAGCTCAAGCCGCTCGAAGCCGGCGCGTACTACCCGATCACGTTCACGCCGGAACAGTTGGTGGCGCTGCAGAACGCGTTCCCGGCCGGCGTGTGCGACTTCTCGAAGTCCGGAGTGAGCCAGAAAGGCACGGTTCCGTGGCAGACCTACCAGTCCGACGCGGCTGGAGCATCGGTGATCTACGGTGGCAAGCCGCTGGGACGCGCACCGACGGGCTCCGGCGAAGGCTGGACGAGCGCCGCGTTCGGTGAATGGCTGAAATGAGGGCGAGGATCGCGTGAAACGAAGGCGCCCGTCGCACCGACGGGCGCCTTCGCCGGGCTCGTGAAGGCCGAGCGCGTAGGATCGACTCGGTGAACCTGCAACCGGTCGCCGCCGCGTGCGCGCTTCTGCTCCTCGCGCTCCCAGGCTGCGGCGCAGCAAGCTCGACGACAGCGACGCGCACCGCCGCGGTGCGCGCGTCACAGGCCGACCCAGCGGTGGCGCCTGCGGCAGGCGCTCCAGTCACGACGACGACGACGCGGGCGCCGGCCACGGCCACGACGGCGCCGGTCCCCGCGACTTCGCCGCTCGAAGCGATCGAAGCACTGCGCCCGCAAATCCACGCCTGGCCGATCCCCTTCGGCGCGAGGCGAAAGCGCGAGATGACCGCGTACTCCCTACGCCACTACGGCGAAGACACTTACCTGCTGAGCAACCCGAAAGTGATCGTCGAGCACTACACCGAGACGGAAAACGCGCAGCAGGCCTACAACACGTTCGCGCCCGACGTCCGCGACAGCGAGCTGCACGAGCTGCCGGGCACCTGCGCACACTTCATCGTCGAGCCCGGCGGCCGCATCGATCAGCTCGTGCCGCTCACGCTTCGCTGCCGGCACACCGTCGGGCTCAACTGGACCGCGATCGGCATCGAGCACGTCGGCTTCTCAGATCAGCAGATCCTCGGTGACCGGGCGCAGATCCGCGCCTCGCTCGCGCTCACGCGCTGGCTTCGCTGCCGCTTCGGGATCGCGCTGCGCAACGTGATCGGCCACAACGAGAGCCTCTCTTCGCCTTATCACCACGAGCGCGTGGCGGCACTGCGCTACCAGACGCACTCCGACTGGAACCATGCCGACATGACGCGCTACCGCGCGCTCCTCGCGCGCCTGCCCTGCCCGCGCTGACGCGCTGCTCAATGCAGCCGTGCGGTCGACAACGCAAACGACGAGATCGGAGGCTCACGTGATCATCACGACAATGAAAGATTTGCCGGGCTACGAGATCGAGGAGGTCTACGGGGAGGTCTTCGGCCTGACCGTTCGCTCGCGGAACGTCGGCTCGACGATCGGTGCGGTACTCAAGTCGCTCGTCGGCGGCGAGCTCAAAGGCATGACGAAGATGCTCGCGGCGGGCCGTCAGGACGCCACGGACCGGCTCGTCGCGGAGGCGGAGGGGAAGGGAGCGAACGCGATCATCGCGTTCCGCTTCGACACCTCGGAGCTCGGTTCGACGTGGACCGAGATCTGCGCTTACGGCACCGCGGTGCGCGCGCGCAAGCTGTGAGCAGTTACGTCTGCGGCAGGTAGCTCGTGCTCGTCGCGGGCGCGCCCTCGAGCATGTCGAGCGCGAGCGCAGACCAGGCGAAGTCGCGCGCGCCCATCCCTGTGCCGTCGAAGGGGTCGTAGAACTCGCGCAGCCCGCCGCCGAGCACCGCGCGCTCGATCCCGCGCGCGAGCGTCGCCGCGTGCTCGTCGTAGCCGAGGCGCAACAGGCCGAGCCACAGCAGCCACGCGCTGTTGACCCAGGTCGGGCCGCGCCAGTAGCGGCGCAGGCCGAGGGTGTGCTCGCGCAGGGAGAAGCTCGGCTCGTCCGTCGCGACCGACGGCGGCGCGACGCTCGTCCAGAAGCGCTCGCTGAGCAGGTGCTCCTCGACGAGGCGGCGGCCGATCTCGTCGGGGAGGTCGGGCAGGGCGAGCGGCGCGAGCGCGCTCCACGTGACGGGCACGCGCGCCGCGATCTCGGGCGTCGCCCGCGGCAGGAACAGCCCGCTGTCCTCGTCGTAGCAGCGCGCGATCATCGCGGGCGTGATCGAGGGGCGGCCGAGCGCGAGCTCGGACAGGCCCCAGAGAACGTTGGTGAGGACCTCGCACACGACCGGTCCGCCGGCCTCGCGCACCGCGGAGATGTCGAACGCGCACTTGCGGTTGCGCCGCACGAGCTCGACGAATCCCGGCAGCCCCCCGGCGAGATTTCCCCAGATCGGGTCGAACTGCGGTGAGGCGTCGAGGCCCGACTCGTCGGGCTGCAGCAGCCACAGGAGGCCGTCGCCCTCGAGATCGCGCTCGCGCCGAAGCCACTCGTGGTGAGCCGCGATCCGCGGCTCGTCAGCCGGATCGCCGACGGCGATCAGCCACGCCCACGCGAGCATCGGCGGCTGGATCGTCGCGGTCATCGGGTCCGCGTCGTCGATCACGTTGTAGAAGAAGCGACGCACGCCGCCCACGCGCCCCTCCCAGAAGATCGTGTGCCCGATGAAGCCGTCGTCGCGCGCGGCGGCGAGCAGCGTGGTGAGCTCGCGACGCGAGCGCTCGCCGTCGATCAGCCGCCAGGCGATCGCCGCGAAGCACGAATCCCAGTACCACTGCCAGCGGTAGCGCTCGGGGCTCGGTCGCGTGTACGCGTAGGCGGCGCCTTCACGCTCGCCGACGGTCCAGTTGCGCGCGAGCGTCTCCTCGCACAGCGCGCGTACGCGCGCTTGCGCGTCGGCATCCGCGACCTCGCCCGCCTGCTGGTCCTCGCTCTTCGGCTGGCCTGCCGCGGGCGACATCTGCTCGGGAGTCTTGCATGCGCCCGCGCGCATGCGCGCGTCGCGAGCCCCTCCTGGCACCGCCGCGCCGTGCGCGTGCGTACGATCCGAGCGGATGACGGCGCAGACATCGGAGGCGAGGCCGCCCGACACGCTGACGAGGCTTCTCGAGCGCCTCGCCGAGCTTTCCGATCTCGAGGCGCTGCAGATGCTGGCGCACTGGGACCAGCTCGTGATGATGCCGAGCGACGGTGGCGCGGCGCGCGCAAACCAGCTCGGGACGGCCGCGCGCCTCGCCCACGAGCGCTCGACGGCGCCGGAGATCGGCGACTGGCTCGACGAGCTCGAGGGTGTCGAGCTGGGCGAGCGCGACCGCGACGTCGTGCGCCTCGCGCGCCGCGACTGGAAGCGTGCGAGCAGGGTGCCGAACGAGCTCGCGGGCGAGCTCTCGCGCGCGCACGCCGAGGGCCAGGAGGTATGGCAGCGAGCGCGCGCCGAAGATGACTTCGCGGCATTTGCTCCCTATCTCGAGCGCAACGTCGAGCTCGCGCGCGCGTACGGCGCGTGCGTCGCCGAGCCTGGTGAGAGCGGCTACGAGGGTCTGCTCGGCGAGTACGACTTCGGCTTGCGCGCGGCTGAGATCTCGCGCATCTTCGGCGCGCTCGCGAACGAGCTGCCGCCTCTGCTCGAGCAGGCGAGCGTGCGCAGCCCGCGCGTCGCGGTCGGGGTACCGATCGACGCCCAGCGCGCAGCGGTCGCATCGATCCTTCGAGTCCTCGGCGTCGACGGCGCGGGGTGGCGCGTTGACGTGTCGGCGCATCCCTTCACCGCGTGGATTGGCACGGGCGACACGCGCGTCACGACGCGCTACAGCGACCGCGACGTCGAGTCGCTGCTGAGCTCGATCCACGAGTACGGGCATGCGCTGTACGAGCGCCAGGTCGATCCGGCGCTCGCGCGCACGAACCTCGGCGGCGGGACCTCGATGTCGATACACGAGTCGCAGAGCAAGCTGTGGGAGAACCACGTCGCGCGCAACGCCGCGTTCACGGAGCTGCTCGCGCGCGAGCTGTCCGCGGGCGGGTTCGAGATCGACGCACTGCGCCTGCACGCGGCGCTCGTCGGCGTGCAGGCGTCGCCGATCCGCGTATCCGCGGACCCTCTCACCTATCCGCTGCACATCATCCTGCGCTTCGAGCTCGAGCTCGCGCTCATCGGCGGCGAGCTCGCCGTCGCGGACGTGCCGGCGGCGTGGCGCGACGGAATGCGCCGGTTGCTCGGCGTCGAGGTCGAAAGCGACGCGCAGGGCGCCCTTCAGGACGTTCACTGGGCTGGTGGAAGCTTCGGGTACTTCCCGAGCTACGCGCTCGGATGCTTGATCGCGGCGCAGATGTGGGAGACCCTCGAGGCGCAGCTGGGCCCTTGCGACGACGATTTGCGGCGCGGCGAGGTCGAGCCGATCCAGCGCTGGCTCGGGGAGAACGTGCACCGCTACGGCCGCCGCCTCGACACGATCCCGCTGGTCGAAGCAGCGACCGGGAGCGCGCTCTCGATCGACGCGTTCCTGCGCTACGTGCGCCCGCTCGCGGAGGGGTGACGCCCGCGAGCGCGCGAGCGCCCGGCTTGACAGGTGACCAAACGGTCACATATGATGAGGATATGGACGCGGTGTTCAAGGCTCTCGCCGACGCAACCCGCAGGAGTCTCCTCGACGAGCTCTACGAGCGCGACGGGCAGACGCTGAGCGCGCTCGAGCAGCGCCTGCCGATGACGCGCTTCGGCGTGATGAAGCATCTGAAGGTGCTCGAGGAGGCTGGCCTCGTCGTGACCAAGCGGCGCGGCCGCGAGAAGCTGCATTTCCTGAACCCCGTGCCGATCCGGCTCGTCCACGACCGCTGGGTGAGCAAGTACCGGGAGCCGTGGGCCGCCGCGCTCAGCGAGCTCAAGCACGACCTAGAGGAGTGACGCTCATGGAGAAGGTTTACGAGATCTACATCAAGACGACCCCCGAGCGCCTGTGGGAGGCGATCACCGACCCCGAGCAGCGCGCGAAGTACAACTTCGGCCTGGGCCTGCGCTCGGACTGGACGCCGGGATCGCGCTACGAGGCGAGCGCCCCGGCGGCGGGCCTGCTGTGCGAAGGCGAGAACGTCGAGGTCGATCCGCCGCGGCGGCTCGTGCAGACGTTCATCGCGCGCTGGAGCGAGGACGTCGAGCGCGAAGGCACGTCGCGGGTCACATGGGAGATCGAACCGGTGGGCGACTCTTGCCGGCTTCTGCTCACGCACGACGAGCTGCGCGAGGGCGCCAACGACGAGCTGTTTGGCGGCTGGCCGATGATCCTCTCAGGCCTGAAGACGCTGCTCGAGACGGGAGAGCTGCTGACGACGCCGGGCTCGCTGCGCTACGCGGCGAGCGCCGCCTGAACGCCGCCACGAACGCGGGCGCCCGCGGCCCCGCCGCCGCACGATGGTGGGGCCGCACCGCGCTCGCGAGCCAGACGACCGACGGCCTGCACGACTGGGGCACGCGCGTGCTGGAGGTGAGGGAGCCGTAAGCTAGCGCAGCGATGCGCGGCGGCGAGCTCGGCTACTGGTGGCGCTCGATGGGTGGACCGCCGCCCCGGCGCGCGCCGCTGCCAGGGCCGCTGGAAGCGGACGTGGCGATCGTCGGCGCGGGGTACACCGGCCTGTGGAGCGCGTACTACCTCGCGCGCGCCGATCCGTCGCTTCAAATCGTCGTGCTCGAGCGCGAGTTCGCGGGGTTCGGTGCCTCCGGGCGCAACGGCGGCTGGGTCATGGGCTCCTTCGCGGGCCCGGCGGGGGAGTACGAGCGAAACGGCGGCGCCGGGCGCGTGCTCGCGCTGCGCCGCGCGATGTTCGAGACGGTCGACGAGATCGAGCGCTTCCTCGTCGAGCACCGAGTCGACGCCGACTACGTCAAGAGCGGCCGGCTGACCGTGGCGCTGAACGAGCCACAGCTCGCGCGCGTGCGCGAGGAAGTCCGCGCGGAGCACGCGCTCGGCCTGTCCGAGGACGACGTGCGCGAGCTCGGGCAGAGCGAGCTCGAGCGGCGCGTGCACGTGGCGGGCGCGCGCGGAGCGTCGTTCACGCCACATGTCGCGCGAATTCACCCGGCGAAGCTGGTTGAGGGCCTCGCCGCCGCTTGCGCGGCGCTCGGCGTGAAGATCTTCGAGTCAACGCCCGTGCGCGAGCTGCGCGCGCACGAAGCCCTCACGCCGCGGGGGGCGGTGCGCGCGCGCTGGATCGTGCGCGCGACCGAGGGATACACGTGCTCGCTGCGCGGCTACGGGCGCGCGC